>CBJMBI010000265.1:0-5782 GCA_966427955.1 uncultured Ktedonobacterales bacterium | reverse complement strand
CCTTTTACCTGCTCTTGAAATTTTTTGAGCCTATGATGCATGTACTACTCCTCGTCCAAAAATTCGCTGTATGGTTGCGCGAAAACGTCGCCAGGACAATCATGCCTGCCCTCTCCAACCTCCTCACTACACAAATCACAACGGATGTTCGTGTTGGCATAGGGTGGCAAGTCATCCACACCTAAGATACTCTCAAGCTCGAACAAAATTGGTTCCATGTTCTCTTGCCTTTCTTCCACGATACACTACACGATATGCCACTTTGACAACGTACTGGAGATCATTCCCATCTTCTACTGCTTTTGTTGTCAGATTGTCAGCAGCTCTCTTGAGCGGCTCTAGATCACTGCTAGAGCGCATCTGGTGACCTCCAACCTCGTCACAGGCGAATAATGTGTATCTCATCTACGCTACCCCACACGGATCAAACTCTTGCACATACGCACCACGCCTACGACTCCGCTCTACCATCTCGGGTGTCACTTCCACCAGCTCATACTCGCGAGTGACACGGTTCCAACGCAGCTCACGTGGGCCTCGAATGAGGATCGGCTCGGGTGCTTGCTCTGCTACTTTCGCACCGTGCTTGATCAAGAATTGCTCAGCACCTCTACGAGACTTGAATGATACGAAATGCCTGTCATACTTGGTATTCTTGGTGAATACAGCTCCATTCTCACGCGGAACAAAGATCTTTTCATAGCCATTGTGATCCTCAGTGATGGACCAGGGCTCTGCAAATTGGACGTTTTCACGGGTTACAGTTTGTGTTACCATAAAAAAGTCTCCTGAAGACTAGGAACCTTAACGGTTCTGAATGGCCTCACTTGTTGATGGTTTAGCCGACACACGCAACAAGTGGGGTTTCTTTTTACACTACTTGGACTGCTCACGAGACTTGAGATCACTCAAATGCTCCTGATAGATACGCAATTGTTCATCACGCCTATCCGACTGCTCTTGGTTCTCAGGTTTACTTTCTTGGAGCAACCTGATACCGCGCTCGTCAAAATTGATCTCGTCCTGTAAATTCATTAAACTGCCTTTCTTGACTACTGCCTAGACACTCTGCCTAGACATGGCGGGAATGGAGGGAGTTGAAACCTCATCAAGCAACCCTCTACCAACTACACCATCTGCTTGACCTGCCTAGCATCCCCTCGTTGCTTCACTCTTGCCTCTAGGCCTTGCGCTTGCGTACCTCTCAGACGTTTTACATCGGACATGTCACGAAGTAACCAGTGTTCCAAGAGCTTGCGCTAACGAGTGAACGCGTATTCAGTTGTTCAGTGTTCTGTACTCAGCAGTCCCGTGGGACTGTTGGCTAGTCAACGCATCAAACTAAACCCACGATTGACATTGAGGCTCCCACTTGTCGAGCCTTGCCTAGCTCTCACAATCTGCTCAGCAGCTTTCACTGCCATGCGAGCCTCACGCTCAGCCTCGAACTTGGCAACAGCCTCAGCTTGTGCTTTAGCCTCTGCTCGTTTTGCGAGGAGGGCCTTTGCTTTCCTGGATGCCCATCGATTCCGCTCTGCAAGAACCTTTTCGTGTGTGATGAGCCATTTCAGGTACTTCTCATCACACTCACTGATTGCAAGGCCCTTGTTCTTTCCGAAATCCAGAATGATCATCGCTTTGTCCTCCTCAGAACGCTTGACGTTTTCGTTTCGCTGTAAGCTCGTTCGTGCTTACAGTCATAGAATAACATATTGCTAGGATGTTGTCAAGCATTTTTCTATCAATTTTCTAGCAAATATTCTTGCAATTTTTATGATTGTGTGTTAGAATGTCATCATCATAAAAGAAAGGAGACAATCATGAATGCCAACTCTTAGAGAACTCCGAGAGAAGTATTACATCAGCAGAAAGAAGCTTGCTAAAGCTGGTGGTGTATCTGAGTCCACTATTATCAGGATGGAGGAAGGTAAAACACACACGACAAAAGAGGCTGCTGACAGAGTCTTAGAAGCGCTATCCACCCTTACTGGAGAGCGGTTCACTACTGACAATATTGATGGTTTAAATCTCTACAACCCCATGCGGGATAGGGCTTATCCAACAAGATACAAGGTTGAGCCTAGTGCGGCGTAGCCCGACGTGAGACGAGACTAGTTGTCCAGACCGTAGCGTCTCACGTCCACAAACTACTTCACAAACCAGACCGAACACATCTGAAACTGATGTGTAGGGACTCGTTTGTCTTGAAAAATAGTATAACTGAACACGATTGCATAATGCAAATAACTTTCCCCTTCTAGTGTAATCGTGTTTCCTCTCCATAGAAGTGGAAGGGACATCCTTATGAGTGAAATTCTTGTTATCATCCGACCAAGCTTCATGAAATTTTGCGAAGACGGCTGTAGATCTGCATTGTTCAACCACGTCCTTTACTGGATAGCCAAGAAGAGCAAAGGTCAGCCCCGAGAAAAGATATTGTCTGGAGAGATTACCTACTACGCTACAAATGAGGAACTTGTTGAGCAAATGGCAGGTGCTTGGGGCTATCAAAAGATCCGCAAAGAGACTAATGATTTAATCGATATGGGCATTCTTGGACGAGGGAAAAATCCCGCATTTGGAGCAGACCGAACCAAACACTTTTACTTTGGGGTAGATCAATGCAAGAAGCTGCTTGAGCTATGCCGGAAACACGATATCAACCTATCAAAAATAGGGCTGCCATCCGAAATGACAGATCTGATCAAGCAATTTACAAATCCGTCAAATGCAATTGATCAATCTGTCAAATGCTCCGAGCATAAGCAATTTACAAATCCGTCAAATCAAAATGACAAATCTGTCAATGCAATAACAAAGGATACTACTAAGGACTCTTGTTCAAAGGATAACGAACGAAAGAATGACGAGCCTCAACAAAACTCTACCGTCTTTGACCAGCAAGGTTCTTTCATCCCTTCATCCAATATTTTATCTTCTTCTCTTTCTTCTCAGGAAACGAAACCAGCAATAGAGTTCTCTCCAGAAGCAGAACGGATCTATGGGTTTGCTGAGAAGCTAAAACTAGCACGTCTCAAGAGAAACGAGACGAATAGAGACTATTGTGAGACACTGGCTAAAGAGATAACGTCTCAAGAGCAGATGGATAGCCTAGCAGCATATTCGAGAGAGAAGCTGAAGCACAAGGGTAAAGTAGAGCTTTATCTTGGCAATCTGGTCACAGACGTTAATGGGTGGTCACAGGTACAGGAGCAGACAAAGAAAAGTACCGTCTCGAATGAGGAGGTGACTGATAGCGATATAGCCGACATGGTAGAGACATGGTCTCGTCTCTACAAGGATACTGAGCACATTAAGGAGAACCAAGCACGCGTCAAGGATATACAGAACGAATGTCGTATGAGTAATAACAAATTCTTTGACACTCTGTTCAAAGCAAAGGATGATACTGACTATTCTGGCGATATAAGTATGCGTAGCTTCTTTAGAATGCTGAATAGGCAGTTGGGGCGAAATCCAGTAACCGTAGGTAATCGGCATTTACAGCCTCTAATTTCAAGATCGAGGTCGTAATAGTTTAAGAAAGGATCAAATAATGCCAAGGAACATTGCACAAACTAATCTGGAGAAGGTACAGAGCTTTATAGCTCGTCTAGTAGGAACTGCTGAAGAAGCAGAGCAGATTGTTAAGGAGCTTGATGGTACAGACTGGCAAGCTCTCCAAGATTACCATCAAGAAAGGCGTGGGCAGCTAGAGACCAGTAAAGCAGAAAGACAAAGATTGCGTGAGGAGGAATGGGCAAAGACTAAAGCGCACAATTTGGAGATTGAGAAGAAGAAACAGGCTAGGATAGTTGAATTGCAATCTATGCCCTATACCGAATATCTGAAGACCTATGAATGGAGGAAGAGGCGGGAATATGCCCTCAGCCGTGCTGGTCATTGCTGCAATATTTGCAATAAAGCTGATACCACATTGGATGTACATCATCGTACCTATGAGCGCAGAGGGGATGAAAATTATAATGACCTGATTGTGCTATGTAGAGGATGCCATAAGACATTTCATGAGACGGGACAGCTATTTAAGCATAAGAAGTCTCCTAGTGGTCAGACAAAACCACCGTTCAAAAAGTAAGCAGCAGCACAAAAAAGAGAGTAGCAGCAAACTACTCTCTAGATGTGGAGGGATTATGCTACTTCATCTCTTGGATGGTGACAGTCCAGTCGATGCCCGAATTTATGTTGAGGTAGACGGTACCACCCTCATGCTCCTCTGTCTCGCCTTTGGTATCCTGACCAGCTTTACAGGTTGTTTGAGCACCCGAGTCGAGCGGCATATTGCCATCAACCTTGTAGGGGGTAACAAAAAAGGGAGCATCCATACCAATAGAACCTGGATTACAGGTCCATTGGATTTTCCAGTCGTCACCGACTGTGAAGCTCTCGGTCTTCTTGCCTCCATTGCCTGTGAAGGTGTGGGTGGTTGTCCAGGTGCCTGATTTTGTAGGAGCTGAGTTACTGCTAGTACTGTTAGCTGTCGAGCCTGTGCTGCTCTCGCCACAGGCCAGCAAAGCCCCGACAATGATGAACAGGGCAAATAGTGGGATAAAGCGTTTCATGATGTTTCAAGACCTTTCTTTTGCGCAAAAGATAGTAGTGCAAATATATGCACATATCGATAGACGAGTTAAGGAGGCAACAATAACAAGGATGGGTGTTCTATTAATTTTGTTGCATGACAAAACAGACGAGAGGAGAGCACGTCATTGTGCTCTCCAGACAACTTACAAATTATCGACCTTATGTTGACTGTGAAGAAAAACGTGGCCTGCTGCTTGTTCTTTGTCGCGAGTCTCGAAATCGCATGCTTTGCAGCGATACGGCTCTTCATTTGGCAGCATACTCAGGAGCAGGACAACGGCACCAATGAGGACAACGAGTCCAATCATGACAATTCTCCTTTCATAGTTATCGTAGTGCTAAACGAGTATATGAGATAATAGTAACAGATAAGACAGGAAGGTAAAAACGATGGCTAATCATGTGTACCCGCTCGGTTACAGCACACCAGGGGCTCAGGAACGGATTGAAGAATTGCTAGAAAAAAAGACGCTGATTATCGATACTCGCCTCAAGCCATGGTCACACAATGTCTTCTGGCGAAAAGAGGAGCTAGAGAATGTCTATGGAGAGCGCTACAAGTGGGCTGGTGCCTACCTGGGTAACGAGAATTATAAGGGTGGTCAGATCAAGCTGGTCAATCCAGAGATGGGCATACGAGGTCTCACGCGCTACCTAAACGAGCAACATGATCTTATCCTGCTCTGCCAGTGCAAAACGTTCAGTGCTTGTCATGTTAGCACGATCTGTAATCTGCTCATCCAAGCAATGCCGCAAGTTACCGTAGTGCAGTATAACGGTAATGCGCCTTTACAGCAATACAGCAATACAGTATCACTGTTTGACGGTAATACCGCTTTACCGGATTACAGTAATGCTGTGTTACCGTCTCACTGTCAGGAATGGCGCTACAGCGTGTCTGACGTAGCCTTCTCAGATGTTGGGAAGGCTCCTGTGCCTGATGAGTACAAGACGCTCTATGACGAGTATTGTGCTGAAATTGACATCCTTCCGGTAGAGACGCCGATGTGGCGCTCTGCTACTCCAGAATACAAAAACGTCCTGCTAGAGAAGAGCAGGCACAAAGCCTACACGCTCTCTTTACTCTGTAGTGGCGATGCTAAGGCCATGAGAGCGGCTCTTGAGGCCATGCTCAACCAGCTTGATCGGTACTATGAGTCTCAGCAGCAAAAGGAGC
>CBJMBI010000264.1:0-5804 GCA_966427955.1 uncultured Ktedonobacterales bacterium | reverse complement strand
CTTACATCAAGAAATACATATTGCCTCCCGATATAATTTGAGAAGAGATGAAATTAGTAGACCGTCTCTCTGTCAAAAGCAAGAATGAGAAGCGCATAGAGATACGTTGCTTTTGCAGAAAACCAGGATCTTTGGAGATGTCTATTCATGAAAAAATTATTTAGTATTGCATATATATACATTAAGTTAATTCTGCGATATTATCTCTTTTTGCTCTTTTTATTTATTAACCAAGGAGAGAGCATAGCCTATGCAAGGAGTGCACATCTTTCTTTAACATTTTCTACTCCTAATCCAACAATTCAACCCACATCACAATCTACTGGACAGCCTACGCTACAATCCACTCCACAATCTCCATCACAACCTTCGGTACAAGCCACCAAACAACCTGTTATACAGCCTACACTACAATCCACGCTACGACCCACTGTGCAGCCTACACCACAACCTTCAGTAGAGTCTACTAAACAACCAGTCGTACAGCCTACTATGCAATCCACACCACGACCCACGCCACGGCCTACACCACAACCTACCCTAAAGCCTACACCACAACCTACGCCAGACCCAGCGGTAAAACCTACGCCCATTGCAAGGCAAGTGGCTAGACAGCCACAACAAGACCAACCAACTCGACAGCCATTTCCGATAGATCTCCCTCATGTGCCTTCTGTCTCTGTAACGTCTGCAACCCCCATTCCAACCAGATCTCCAGAGACTGACGCCCCCCCCATCATAGCCTCCCCACCAGACAAAGCACCAGTTCTCTCTGTTCTCCCTCTCAGTGATATACAACAAGATAACACTCCTCTTAGACTTGTTCTCATCCTTAGTATTGTCACTCCTTTGTTCTTGATCACCCTCTGGTTCTTGATGAAATGGCCAATCAATAGAAAGTGAGAGTATTCTGCGGTTTCCCTGCGCAGCTACCATTGGTACTAGCTTGCTCAAGAAATTTATTTAAGTATTTAGATGTTATAATTTCATATGTAATAATATACTTATAAATCAATAAAAAAGTTAAGAATTATGTAATAGGTTTTTCTATTCTTAACAAAATCTTTATCATTATCCAACTGACATAAAATATCCAGAGGGTATACTTACTCAAGTAAGTAAGGTGATGTGACCGTAAGGCCGACATCTCTATCAGGCAGATTGGAAGAAGTGAGTTCCACAAGGAGGTTCATTCAGCAGAAAAACTTTCTAAGTTAAGATATATGAGCATAAACAGTGTATCCCTGATTGTGATAGTGAAGTGCTGGTGTAAGGCAATGTGGATTTACTTCTACATATGCCAAACAGGACAGATATTTACTAGAGATGTTATAAGAGACAGTTCCCAACGCTGTTGCTTGTTGCATCTACAGTGCAAGGGGAGATTGCTACAAGTGTGTAGTCCAGGAAGTACGATCTTTACTGGTGTGACAACGTCAAGCTATTTTCTGGTGTGGTTGTGGTATGTGAAGTAGGGCATGGTCAGTATGGTTTGGGGTGGATGTGGAAGTGATACTGATCGAGGGAAAGTATTGACGCATGGAGTCCTCAGGAGCGTGCAGAGTTTCCGACCCGGTGGAAGAGGTACTCTAGTGGTTATCTCACTGGCGTGTTCCTCATTATTTTGCTGGGATATGACACTTGTAGCAGGGGATGATAAGTGTGGAGTGTGGGCCGTCTGTTCTACACTGGTTACTGGAGTTTGCCGGTGTTATACCGGCACTTCAGTATCACGGCAAGGATACACTATTTTTTCTGGAGGAGGCAAGTGGTGAGTGGGGTGGATAGCGAAGAAAGGACAATCCAGTTTCTTAAACAGTATACAGGTGGAGTCAGCAAAGCAGTCTGGCCTTCTAGTATACGCCGGCATCTGGCTACAAGCAAAGGCCGACGCCGAATGCTGCTGCTGAAGCGTTTTTTAATGTTATATAAAATGCCAAAAATATACTTACTTCATAAATTTGATAAAGCTCGATATTTATGCAAGATCCTGCTTACAGGATGTGCATGTACAATCCATGTCATTATTATTGTTATTGCTAGTGACATCATCCAAATGCTATGCATACTTCATAGCTGGCCAACCTTGTTTGTGATGAGTGTCGTCTGCACAACAACAATGTTGACTGTGATACATTTAATGTCCAATAATATGGAGAAATATCATGAATACGCTTTTGTATTCAAAAATAAATTCAAGGCCATAGGGCTAAGAAGACAAAAGCGATGCCTGATCGAGTCCAGATTAGCTGATTGTCCCCAAGCATCTAATCCACCCAAAGAGGAAAGTGCGGATGAGGAGATCAAGCAAGACTCTGTGGAAATCGCGTTTCCAGATACACCAATGCCTACAACACCGCTTATTCGTGTGATGGAAACAATCAATTTTTCATCTTCTGAAATAGAACAGTGCTCTGCCTCCCAGGATCAGTCTGGAGCAAAAACTACGATAGAAGAGCACAATCAACACATCGATGTGTCTCCACAGGAGTAGGCCTCTTTTACTATTCAGCATATGACCTTACGGTAGCCTGATTGACCCTTACACGTAATAATAGGTATGATATTGTTTTGGATAAGGGAGTAGGATGCTCTTCGGCAGATCTGTAATAGGAGGCATTAATGAGCGAACAGCAAATACAGAAAGTGAAAGTCAAGCATTTATCTCGTGTAGGTTTATGGTCCACAGATGTAGTGGCGCAGGCTCGGTTTTATTGTCAAGTTCTCGGTCTTGACCTGCGTGCAACATCTGAGGTTGGAGCAAGTCAGGGGCCTGAGGCGATGGAGACCAATATGTTCTTAGGCCTGGGCGAAGAGCAGTATTGCCTGGGTCTCTATAATGATACGCGGTTAGCTGCAAGTAGTGGGCGCAATCCTGTCCGCTCTAGCCTGCTACATCACCTCACTTTTGAGGTCGAGACTGCTGCCGAACTAGCGGCTCTGGCTGCCCGCCTCAAGCTCTCTGACGTAGATTTTACTCTTGGCACAAGCGAGGATGCCTTCGATATGAATAACTCGCTCTGGTTCAAGGATCCTGATGGCAATAGTATTGAAATTGCAGTGGCTCCAGAGGACCGCCTTTTGTCCCCTGCAACTACGGCATCTCCGCGAGGGCGGCGTCCTGTTCCTCAACCATATGGTCTACAGTGCATTGCACTGCATACACCTCGGTTAGACACTATGGTTGAGTTCTATACAGAAGCACTTGGGTTTGACATCTCTGACTGGTTGCTGCGGGAGCAGGCATGGCTGCGTTGTAATTATAATCATCATACTCTCCTATTTATTCAGGGAGAGCCAAGTATTGATCATATCGTTTTTAATATTGCCGATGCACAAGAATTACTGCGTTGGGCTGATTACCTAAGTATACGGGAAGTACCTATTTTATGGGGTCCTGGACGTCACGGGGCAGGTAATGATCTTTTCCTACGTTTTGCTGATCCTGAAGGTATACATATCGAGCTATCAACGGAAATGCAGCAGTACTATGATCAAGATGTAACTATTCCACCTCGTCTCTGGCATACACGGGCTGCGGCGTTGAATCTGTGGGGAACAATGCCATCATGGGTGCATGAGGAAGTGAAGTCTGGTTTATCTAGTTAGCGCTCTTCTCATGACTTCCAATGGTGCAGGCCGATTTGTCCACAAGGAAAACGACAGTGCTCCTTGATGTAAAAGCATAGAGAGGCCATTAGCCGAATGTAAGCGCATTGCACGAGCTTGACATAGAAGATAGGTCTGAGAGGGATTATAGATCATATCGTAGACAAAGGTGTCTTGATCAAAACGGGCTAGGACCTCTGCTGGCAATGGGCTGACATCGCCATGCATCCCGACTGGTGTGGCATTAATGATAATTGACGCTGGATGGGAGATCAAAAGAGATGGATCGCTCAAGCTGAAAACAGGCTTGTCGTAATATTGTTGCACCTCTGTTGCTAATAATTGAGCACGTTCAAGATGGCGATTGAGAATAATCAGCCGTTCTACTCCGGCTTCTGTCACGGCAAAGGCAGCCCCTCGTGCTGCTCCTCCAGCTCCTAGTAATATAACAGTATACCCATGTAAAGAAATCTTGCCATCTGCTTGTAATTTACCTAGTCCATGCTCATGTAATGCCTTAAGGAGCCCTGGAGCATCTGTGTTGTAACCAAGAAGATAGTTATCGCGGTGCACGATTGTATTAACTGCCCCGATCCTGGCAGCCAGTGGATCTACTTTGTCGACCAAAGATAACACTGCCTCTTTATGAGGGATTGTCACATTAGCTCCCAAGTAAGCTTTTCCGCACAAGGTACGCACGCGCTCTATTAGTTGCGAAGCAGGTGTATGCCATAATTCATAAGAGGCCTGGATGTTTAGAGCATCGAAGGCTGCTTGTTGCATGGATGGAGAAGAAGAATGGGCTACAGGATCACCGATAAGCCCTACTCGTAACCTAGAGGTAGCTTGTGATCGTCTATTCTCTCTTGCCAACATTCATAATACCAATCTCTATCTTTTTTTTGTTCGCACATTACCATTATACCAAAAATTTGCTTCTACTGAAGAATATTGTACTGGATAGAGACAACTCCTCAGCGCCGTCGCTTCTTGCTCACAGACTTGGTTGAGAAGCTGAATTTAACTCCCTGGCGCTCTACGAATGTCTGAAAGTGAGCATAGAATTCGTTGCGATCCTGCATTGTAATGACTGAGACGGCATCTGCTGTTTCGATGGCATAGGGATAGCCATTGCCTGCAATGATTTCTGCACGCACAACGTCAAGTACGGGATCGAGCACGCCTTCATCTACCATCCAGCGAGGAAACTCCAGCCGCGAAGGTGGATGTTGTGCAGTCGTTTGAAGGTAACAGAAAGCCACGCTATTGCGATATTCACCGTAGCTTTGCAAGAGATCATTGCGTGCACAGATCATTGCTGGTGTGCGGTCACCCCAACGCAGAGATCCCTGCCAGAGGAGAGCATCATGGATCTTTTTTGTTTCACGTAATACATTGTGCTGCTTTCCAGCATTCAAGCGGTATAACATGGTAATAATATCACGAGCATAGCTAGTATCAATGTAACCGATGAGTGGTACACGCAAGTCTTCCGAGGTTTTAAGCAACGAGACTGCTGAGTTAATATAGCGTTCGCGATAAGGATTTGGCATAGTTAGAGCAAAAGAGACAATTAATGATCCATCAAAGAACACAACAGGACTGTATACTGGTTCATC
Source organism: uncultured Ktedonobacterales bacterium (assembly GCA_966427955.1). Taxonomy (GTDB): domain Bacteria; phylum Chloroflexota; class Ktedonobacteria; order Ktedonobacterales; family Ktedonobacteraceae; genus DASYAN01. The sequence goes on along the minus strand of CBJMBI010000264.1, from coordinate 576 downwards.
CTCATGGCGCTTCAAGGCCAATTGTTCCATCTGATCGCGTAGCGTCTCGATTTCCAGCAGATAGCGGCGTAACGTGACTTGCATTTCAGAGTAGGGATAGCCATCAGATTCATTAGTCTCACTCTTTGTCTCGTCCATAAGCTCCTCAGGTGTCAGCACTTCCATACGTACATCTTTGGTATAGGGACGTCCCTGCATATGCGGGTTGACAAAAAAGCCGGCCTGAATTAGTGCAACGGGAATAGAAGCATCACGCCAGGGAAGAAGTTGGCTCCCATCTACTGCCACTGTCGTTACCCCTTCGATACACTCGGCCCACTGACGGGCCTGCTCATGGTTGGCAAATTCGCGTCCGAAGGGAAAAAGTGGACCATGATAGTCACGATGGGCGGCATCTACTAGCCAGCGATCGAACTCGATACTGGGACGAGCCCCAGCCGATGGCATACCGATCTCATCAGGAGGCAGTGCATCCTCAAGTTGAGCGCTTGATTGATAATTTTCATATAAAGATTCTAATGCATATTTGTAGAGTTTGAGCTGCTCGCCAAATGAGCCATCGTAATGGGAGAATTG
>CBJMBI010000263.1:0-5828 GCA_966427955.1 uncultured Ktedonobacterales bacterium | reverse complement strand
TCAAACCGACTGTCGGTCTGTTATCTAAAGAGAGTGTATCTGATAAGATGGCTACTGTCAATGAGAAAGTGAGCTTATGCGAGGAAAGATACAATGTTGCTTGACAAAATTGGTACGTCGTGGGCAATAGGAGCTTTACGAGTAGACTGGAAAGCCCTGATGAATTATGTTAGTTCGGGTCCCTTGACTGGCCAGGGGGTCAATTGAGAACTCGCGGCTTTTTCATTGGCAGCCGCGAGCAACTTCTGCTTTCTTTATCGATGCAAAACGATTAGGAGTAGAAGACTTCCACAAATTGCAAGAGCGGCTGCAAGAACAAGAAGTGATACAATCGTCGGCGGTTCTTGCGCTTGTACACGTTTGCTCAATTTCTTCTGATGCTGAGCAGGAATTTGCATAGTTTGTACAACGCTCATTCGTGGCTCAGTCGGATCCGTTAAAATACTTAAATCTTCAAAAAACTTGAATTGCACACTTATCGGCTTTTTCATGACTGTTGTCCCCCAGTCTATCATATCTTAATCTATCTATAAAACTTTCTCTGTATGCCTATGCATCTATCTGTCCTCACTTGAGGCCGTTTGTTCTGCATAGGACATGGCAAGGCAATCTCAGCCATCATTATATGCGCAGCAGTCAATAGTTCGCTACAGTTTCAGTGAACGTTTATCACCTCATTTCATCATTACCTCGTGAGAGAGATGTTTTGTGAAACGCAACTTGATATCCCGATATGTCTGTATGATGCTAGGTATTGTAAGTAGTCCTATGACCTGCTGTCCGTAGGCACGATCATCATCTTCAACAACCGGGACCCAACTGACATGTTGCATGGTCATCTCTTCCAATGCTTCGTCTAATGGTCTATCTGGCGAGCAGACCAGAGCATTCTTCGTCATCACATCACGCACTTTCTTTTGTGCACGGTCATCTGGCTTCACACGCTGAATATCAGCCATCGTCAAGACACCCACTAAATTCCCCTGATCGTCAAGAATTGGTCCACCGCGAGTATCATGCTGTTCCAACTCGTGTAGAGCCTCATCCAGCGTTTGATCAATACTGAGAGACCACCCGAGCGGCTTCATTGCCTGGTGTGCTTTCAATGTTGCCAAGAGAGGAAACGATAAATGGAAGCGATGAGCAGGCGAATTGGCACGTGTGTCAGGCTGGCTTGGATACATCGTATGGTGTCCCACAACTAGATAGGCAACACCAACAGCAATCATTGCTGGTGCTAACAAGGAAAGGTTCCCAGTCATTTCAGCAACCATAATCATCATAGCTAGTGGCGCATGTGAAATGCTTCCAAAGAGTGCCATCATACCGATAATGACGAATGGTGCAGGCGTTGTAGGCAATGCAGGAAGAACATGGTATGAGAGACGCCAGACAACAGCTCCGAGCATTCCTCCAACGACCATTCCAGGCCCAAAAAGACCACCTGGTCCCCCAGAACCGACAGAGAAACCTGTAGCCCAGGTCTTGATGAAAGGCAAGAGAAGAAGAAGCCAGATGGGAAGCGAGAAGAGTCCAGGCCCCATCGCTATCTGTATCCACCCATAACCCATACCGAGAATTTGTGGCAGTGCCAAGCCAATTAAGCCGACAACTAATCCACCACATGCTGGCTTGAGCCAGCGTGGAATCGCTATATGTGCAAAGAATCTTTCAAGCTGGTGCATGCTACGTGCAAAAAAAATGCCTGTGATGCCACAGAGCACTCCAAGCACGGCGTAATAGATGAGCTGTATTGGTGAAGACAAACCTTGGGTACCCGGTAAAACAAAAATGGGATTCCACCCTGACCAGACTCCGAAAATACTATAACTAATAATAGAAGAAATCAGTGCTGGGATGAGTGCCTCTACCTCCACATCATTTCTATAAAGCATTTCAGCGGCGATAACTGCACCACCAAGAGGTGCACGAAAGATAGCCCCAATGCCTGCTCCCATCCCACTGGTCAGGGCAATACGCTGATCCTGTGGATCTAAACGCAGCAGACGTGCAATTGCCAAGCCAATGCCTGCTCCAATTTGTCCTGCTGGTCCCTCAGGACCTGCCGAACCCCCTGTCCCAATGAGGAGTGCAGATGTCAGCAATTTCACCAAAGGGGTACGCGGGAGGATAGTTTTTCCCTCATGAAATGCAGTGATTGTCGCATCTGTCCCATGCCCCCCAGCCTCTGGCGCAATACGAAACACAATGATTCCAGCTATCAGACCACCGAGTGTCGTAAGGATTGGAAGCATCCATGGACGAGTTGCACTCCAGAAAGACATCGCTTGTGAAGAACTCTCACCAGCTGGCTCAGGCGGCAAATAGCCAACCACCATGCCAAGTCCCCAATGCATGAACCAGTGAATTATCTCATAAAAGATGATAATGCCTATCCCTGTTCCAATTCCAATGAGTATACTGATAAAGAGCCACTTAAATAGATAGAGTGGGCTCTCAAGACTCTTCCGATCGCTTTGAAGCCGAGATATATGACGTACAAACTGGATCACGCTAGAAATATTCACAAAATCCCCCTTTTATCTAGAATAACATCATGCCCATTTAGGAAGAATATACCAATACAAGCGGTCTCATATGATAGCCGCTTTTTGCCCCTCTTTGAGAATAAGCTTTTCAGAGTGCGAGTGGATCTTCATCCATCTCCTGGCTCTTTAGCCATCTACCAATTTGGGTGGGCAATCATCCAATAAAACAACGTAGATAAACATGCAAAAACGCATGGGCTTAGAGGGCGCTGATTCCGTGAAGGATCAGCCGTACGGCACGTCTCGCTTGGTGGGTAATCGTGTGCTTTGTTTGGCCCAAAACACGTGCGGAGAGCACATAAGATTCGATGAGTGATAGAATCATCAATGCTGTTGCTTCTACGTCATAGCCAACTTGCAATTCACCACGGGCGCGTGCCTGTTCAAGGAGCAAGGCGACTACAGCGATATAATCGCGCAGGAGCTTCGTTGCCTCTGCTTGGAATGCTCTATTTACTCCATACAAGGAACTCATATAGACGTGAAAGCTATCACTATTCTCTTCTGCCAGTTGCACAAAAGAGCAAAAGAGCCGTTCGAGTTGCTCTTGCAATGTTCCTCCCTCTGCAAGGGCTGCTCGAATCGTTGCCAATTGCTCATTGGCAATATGTCGTAACATTGCAAGGAACAGCTCACGTTTATTTTCAAAGTAGAGATAGATGGTTCCTTTGCCAATTCCTGCATGTTCTGCAATCACATTGATATTCGCCTGATCAAATCCAAGACGTGCAAACTCGCTGGCCGCTTGGCGAATAATGTGGCGTCGAGTTGCCTCGCGCATCTGTTCATCGACAATTTTTGGCATCGTCTCTGCTATCTCTCCAATCCTTCACGTCCTTTTGTATTGGGCGACTGGTCACTCTTTATAGAGTATAGCACGCATACTTCTGTTTTATCAAGGGTAAATGTCTCTAGATTCAGGGTTGGTCGGATAGTATAGCGCATTTCTGGGCAGGTAGTCGATTTAAAAATAGTGAGCTGTGGAGAGGAGGCAAAACTGTCCCTATTTTCCCCTAGAAGGGTATGCAAACATTTTCTACAATGTTCTGGAGAGAATCTCACTCTACTAATAGAGACTACAATTGCAAGCCTCAGGAGGGCAAAATGGCAAATAGGATGAGTATGCAAGATTCCCTTGAGATACTCGATGATACGAGCGAAGAGCAAGAGGATGATGGCGGTCTCGTCACAATGACGGTGATGGAACACTTAGAAGAGCTACGCTGGCGTATTCTCAAAGTGCTAATTGCCATTGGCATTGGTTCTATCATTGCTTTTGTATTTAGAGACTGGCTTATCAAGTTTCTGGAAGGCCCACTTCTGGATGCCAATATCACGAGTATGAAAGGCATGCATCCACTTGTTGTCATGAGCCTAACGGAAGGTATCACAACCGATCTGTTGATATCAATGGTTGCTGGCACATTCGTCGCATTACCAGTACTCCTCTACCAGACATGGGCATTTATTGCTCCAGGACTTTATGAACACGAAAAGAAAGACGCTGTGCCCTTCGTCTTTATTGGCCTCGCACTTTTCCTTATGGGTATTGCACTAGGCTATGTCATTTTGCGTTATCCAGTCCAATGGTTAGCGACCTTTACCGCCGACAGTTTCTCACCTATGTTAGGAGCAAGTAGCTACTTTCGATTTGTTGCCGTCTTTATTTTGGTCTTTGGTCTTATCTTCGAGCTACCATTAATCTTGACATTTCTGACTAAGGTCGGTGTGGTCTCAAAAGGAGCACTGCAAGAAAAGCGTGCAGTAGCCCATTTTGGGATGTGGGTAGCAAGCACATTCGCTACACCAGGTGCAGACATCTATAGTCCAATTATTGTAGGCATAGTCATGTCGCTTCTGTATGAATTGACTATCATTTTCATCCATATTTTTGTCAAAGAAGAAACCACAGGAGTATAGGAAAGAATATATATAACATGCCACTCGGACTCCATCTACCAGATCTGCTTGTCATTTTAGCTATCGCTCTCCTGTTCTTTGGCCCGCAGAAATTGCCAGAAATAGGTGCTTCTCAGAGGGTGGGACTTCCCGCGTGCCTTTTTTAACGTGTCCTGCCGTTAGCGGATACCACTGACATGAACCCTTCGACCTATCAGATGACGACGGAAATAGACCCCATCGGATGGGGAAACAAGGTACAGGACTTTTTTTATGTACACAGTGCTAGCAATTAATTTACTCGGGTTCCTATGCATTAGCCAGTTGATGCGATATAATCACTGTATATAGACGATATTGTAGGATTGGAAGATTCTATTGCTATACAAGATAGTGAGGTTTGAAGTATGGATGCTTGTTTCCCCTTTCTCCACACATTACGTCGTCTCTCGCTTTGGAAGCGTATGACCATCGTTCTCTCGTCATTCCTCTTGTTTGAATCTCTTATCGCTTCTGTGACCTATTTTAGAGGATCTGATCGAGGAGTCGTTTCTTTGCTTATTTTCACAGGTGTCCTTGCCGCATGGCTCTTTTCTCCAAAGTCAGCACTTCTCATCGATTTCTTGCTGATGCAGGTTTATCTAGCCGTGAATATCCTGATCAGTGGATGGAGTTTGATGCTCATTGTCTCATTCGTTGCAGGGATCGTTACTAATCTGTTCCTGGTTGCAACCATTGGATTTTTGCGTCATGCACTCGATCTCATGGAAGCGGCCAGGCAAAAAGAACAGCATCTTTTGCTTCTCAAAGATCAATTCATCACTAATATTCACCATGAACTTCGCTCGCCGCTGACTGGAGTGCTGGGATCTCTTGAACTTCTCAGAGAGAGTGACACGATCCTCAACGAAGAAGAACGCACTTTCTTTCTTCACCAGGCTATCTATGGCTGCTGTGAACTGCAACGTATCACTGATAATATTCTTGATGCCATGCAAGCAGATTCCGATGTCAGTTCTCCTTGGGTACGTACGTTCTCTCTTGAGAGTGTGGTCTGTGATATTGTGCGCTCTTTCGATATGTGGGATCATTCTCTCTTTCTCGATATCTTTGACGAGGTTGAAGTTCTGGGTGATTCCCAGCAAGTTGGACAAGTCATGAGGAATCTTCTGTCAAATTCCCTCAAATATTCTCCCCGTAACAGCTCAATCACCGTCAGGGTCTGGAAAGATGACACCTATGGTTATACATGCATTAAAGATACGGGGCCAGGCATCAAGGCTGATGAGATTCCTCTTCTTTTTCAGAAGTTTTGTCGACTGCAATGCGATATAGCTGGTCCAGTTCGAGGGATAGGCCTTGGACTCTATATTTGTAAAA
>CBJMBI010000262.1:0-5838 GCA_966427955.1 uncultured Ktedonobacterales bacterium | reverse complement strand
CCGTATCTCTCCGAGCGTCAATGGGGTACGGTACGTGAAGATTACTCTGCGCATGGAAATGCGTGGGATTTCTTTCCACATGACCATGCCCGGTCTCGTGCCTACCGCTGGGGCGAAGATGGTCTACTGGGCATTAGTGACGATCTGTGTCGCATGTGCTTTGCCCTCGCTCTATGGAATGAAGCTGATCCCATCCTCAAAGAACGGCTCTTTGGTCTGACTGGCTCTGAGGGTAATCACGGTGAGGATGTGAAGGAGTATTACTACTTTCTTGATAGTACCCCAACGCACTCCTATATGAAGGCGTTGTATAAGTATCCTCAGCATGCCTTTCCCTACGCTGATCTTGTGGCAGAGAATCGCCGCCGTGGATGCCATGAGCCGGAATATGAGCTAATTGACACCGGAATCTTTGCTCAAGATCGCTATTTTGATGTCGTGATCGAGTATGCTAAAGCTACGCCGAGAGATATCCTCATTCGTGTTTCGGCGACAAATCGTGGTTCTGAACCTGCTCCACTCCATCTTTTACCCACACTCTGGTTCCGTAACAGATGGACCTGGGGCGATGGCAGCCCTCGTCCAGAATTACGTGCTGTAGATTCCCCTGAGCCATCTGATAGCCAGAATAAACATTGTCTCGTTCATACCAGACATAACACATTGGGTCAGTATTGGTTTGCATGCCAGTCTACCGAGAATGTGGTGGGCAACCCGCAGTTACTTTTCACAGAGAACGAAACCAATGCGCAGCGGCTATGGGGTGTGCCAAATCGGACGTCTTTTGTCAAGGATGGCATTAATGATGCTGTAGTAAATGGGAAGCAAGGAACGGTCAATCCAGATGGTGTGGGAACGAAGGTTGCAGCGCACTACACATTCGCCATTGCCCCTGGTGCAACTGAGATGATCATGCTACGTCTCTCCTCGGTACAGCATCAAGTTCCCTTTACTGATGCCGAACAGATCTTTGCGGTACGGCAAGCCGAAGCTGAAAGCTTTTATGCAACATATACTGCTAAATGCCTGTCGGAAGATGCCCGCTTGGTCCAACGTCAGGCGTTCGCCGGCCTCTTATGGAGTAAGCAGTTCTATTTCTACGAGGTTGATACATGGCTGCAAGGAGATCCTACAGGGCCTCGGCCACCGGATTCACGTTTATTTGGACGCAATAGCGAGTGGCAACATCTCAACAATGCAGATGTGATCTCTATGCCTGATACCTGGGAGTATCCTTGGTATGCAGCGTGGGATCTTGCCTTCCACTGCATTCCTCTTGCACTGATTGATCCGGAGTTTGCTAAGCGCCAACTGATACTGCTCTTGCGTGAGTGGTACATGCATCCTAATGGTCAGTTGCCTGCTTATGAGTGGGCTTTGGGAGATGTAAACCCGCCTGTGCATGCCTGGGCTGCTTGGCGTGTCTACAAGATTGCCAAGCGTATCACTGGAAAGGCCGATCTCGACTTCTTGGAGCGAGTTTTTCACAAACTTCTGCTCAACTTCACTTGGTGGGTTAATCGCAAGGATAGTGATGGGCATAATATTTTTCAAGGCGGCTTCCTGGGACTAGATAACATTGGAGTCTTCGACCGTAGCGCGCCATTGCCGACGGGTGGTCACTTGGAGCAAGCAGATGGGACTGCTTGGATGGGCATGTACTGCTTAAATATGCTCTCGATTGCTCTGGAATTAGCCCGTGAGAGGCGAGTCTATGAGGATGTTGCCACTAAGTTTTTCGAGCATTTCCTCTACATTGCCAATGCACTCAATAACATTGCTGGTGAAGGTATCTCGCTTTGGGACGAAGAAGATCAGTTTTTCTATGATACATTGCACATGCCGGATGGTTCATATGTTCCACTCAAAGTGCGTGCGCTTGTAGGCTTTATTCCACTCTTAGCTGTGGAGACGATTGAACAGGATCTTCTTGAGGCCTTACCAGACTTTAAAGTGCGTATGGACTGGTTTCTCAAGCATCGACCGCAGTTGGCAAGCCTAGTATCATGTTGGCAAGAGCCAGGGATAGGTGAACGCCGTCTACTTGCTCTGGTGCATGGTCATCGTATGAAATGCTTACTTAAACGCATGCTCGATCCTGAGGAGTTTTTGGGAGACTATGGTATTCGATCTATCAGCAGGTATCATGCAGTGCATCCCTATGTTTATCCTCTAAATGGTGCAGAGTATACAGTTAAGTACGAGCCTGGTGAATCAAGCAGTGGGCTCTTCGGTGGAAATTCCAACTGGCGTGGACCCATCTGGTTTCCAATAAACTTTCTTTTGATCGAAACGCTCCAGAGATTCCACCACTATTATGGTGACGATTTCTTAGTTGAGTGTCCTACTGGCTCAGGTCAGAAGCTCACACTGTGGCAAATTGCTGATCAACTCTCATGTCGGCTGACACACATCTTTCTGCGGAGACCAGATGGGCATCGACCAGTCTTCGGCACCAACGAGATATTTCAGACCAACCCATGCTGGCGTGATCATCTGTTGTTCTATGAGTACTTCCATGGTGATACAGGAGCAGGTGTCGGTGCTAGCCATCAGACAGGCTGGACGGCATTAGTCGCCAAATTGCTTGACCAGACGGAGGGGCGGTGACGCATCCCCTTTTTTTCTGTTTCTCTTGACCAATCCTTGCTCAGTACCGTACACTTCCTGTGATATGGTAGGAACAGGAAGTGTACGGTGCATGGTAATACATGATGTCAATCAGCAAGATGCGAAGAAACAGGAGTGTTTCCTTTGTATATTCGATCCCCAACAACATCTCTGCCACACAGCACAGCTTGAAGGTCGCATCGTTGCTGCCTATGAGACACTGTTCGAAGGCCAAAAAACTCCAGTCGTTACTCTTGACACGGGTACTATGCATGTCGAAATTCTCCTTGATCCTGATTACTACTGCGGTCTTGTCAACGAACTTAGAGCTAGAGATGGTATTCTTGAGCGCTATAACCTGACGTTACGTATCTATCACCTTCCAAAAGCTCCCAAGACCTTCGAGTCCAACGGACGAACACGTTCTTACTATCAGGCTAATACCTGTTGCACTATGGCTGTCTTAGAACCCGATATACTTTTCAATATCACTGACCTCAACCAAGCCGAATATTGCTCACGGCAGTACATACTCAACCGTCTTATCCCTTCAACAATATCCCCCGCCACTATTCGCGGAAATTTAGTGCACTACTGCTTCAAAGAGCTATTAAAAGCGCATGATCGTGGCAATTTCGATACACAATTAGAAACTCCGCTGGCCTTGCTTCACCGTTATTTGGAGCAAGCTTTGGAACTCAACAGTCTTGAGATGGCCCTTGCAAGCGTTTCGCCTGATGCCATGCGAGCTGAGGTGATGCCTCATCTCGAAAGCTTAGCGATTTGGTATCAGAATGAGTGTAACACTTTGTGGAATATAATAGGAAATACTGAAGATGCACAGAAGACAGAAAACGTATCTCATTCGGATAATCAGGTGCGTGCCGAGACATTTTTGCTTGCTCCTGAGATCGGCCTACGTGGTCGACTAGATCTCTTCTGGCAGCAATCTGGACAGCAGCGTTTATTGGAACTTAAAACTGGAGGGGCTTATGGTTCCTTGCCCAAGCGCAGTCATCGCTGGCAGGTGCTTGGCTATCATGCCCTTTTGACTGTACGTCGCGATTCGCAAATGAAAAAGGCATTTGCCATACTACTCTACAGCGGTACACCAGGTCATGCGCAAGCCTTCGGTATTCGCCCCACCATTCGTGAGATTCAGCGTATCAATGAGACACGCAATATCCTTGCTCTTAGCCGAGTTTCGGGTACTCCATCCGGTCCTCCAAGTGCCTCACGTTGTGCCAAATGTGCTCTGCTAGAACGCTGCCAACACGTTTCTGAGCTTCTTAAGTGGCAGCCACCGGAGCCAGATCCCCAGATGTTTGCCAAATATTATAAAACATCTAACACTAAACCATTTGATATAGTAGACATTGGTCCGCTAGAAGCCCCTTCGTCAGGAGCTATGGGGGAAAGGGCCAGGCATTCTCCATGTCCTCAATCCGTTGGAGGATACTCTAATGATGACCAGGAATTTTTCGCCAAGTACTATGCGCTCTTACAAATGGAAGAACGTGCTAGCGAGCAACAACAGGCTCTTCTCTGGCAGCTGCCCGTCTCTGAGCGCATCCAACGCGGCACCGCCATCACCGGTCTAGAGCCAGTAGGACAGCCTGCTATCGATAAGGATGGGTGGAAACTTGTGTTCATCTGTAAGAATACTTCGGAACTGCGCGAGGGTGACGAGATTTTGCTCAGTGATGGGAACCCGATCAGTGGTGAAGTAGTGACTGGAACAATTTTGTCTATCAACTCTGAACAGGTTACAGTCTGGACGCGTGAACAGATCGCCCATCCGGTGCTGATTGATCGCTATGATAATGACCTGGTCCATGTTCGGACACTTCAGAATCTCCTGCGCTGGTTACAGGTAGCAGCTCACCAGCGTGATCTAGTAGCTGGCAGAGTTCGTCCTCGTTTCATCGATGGCTATGTATCACCTCGATCAGACTTCAATGCGGAGCAGAATCTCGCCGTAGAGCGTGCCATGCAAATGCAAGACTATTTGCTTATCCATGGGCCCCCAGGTACAGGGAAGACCAGTGTAATTGCAGAGATCGTTAAACGTCTGGTACAACAAGGCCAGCGTGTCATGTTAGCAGCATTTACCAACCAGGCTGTTGACAATATGCTCAAACGGTTGCGCAAAGAGGGGTTTCATGACTACTTGCGCTTGGGTCATGAACGCAGTGTCGATGAGTCCATTCGCCCAAGGCTTTTAAAAGAATTAGCGTCTGTTGGAACTTCTGATCAAGATCTCGTCTTTGATATTCTCTCTACTACCCCAGTTGTTGCTTCAACAACAGCCACTTGGTCATCAGACAAGTATACAAATAGTGAGGGTAATAGGCCCAAAGATGGAGGGCTCTCTTTTGACGTTGCTATTATCGATGAAGCTGGACAGCTTACCGTGCCAGCAATCTTAGGTGCGCTATGTCTTGCCAAGCGTTTTATTCTCGTTGGCGATGAAAAACAGCTTCCTCCATTAGTGCTCAGCAAAGAAGCCGCTGAGGCAGGGCTTGCCAACTCGCTCTTCAGTTTTCTCAAATCTCTGGACGAGAAGTATATGCGAGACCATCCACTTGCTATCAGTGCTTGTGTATTGCTACGCACCCAGTACCGGATGAACAAATGGATCGCCAATTTCTCTTCGACCGTTTTCTATGACAAGCAATTGGTAGCTCATAAATCCATTGCTAATCGCATCTTGGTCTATGCGCAGAAAAAAGGAGATGCTTTACAGGCACTGGCGACTCCTGCTAGACAAAATCAGGCCATCATCAAGGCACTTGAGCCTCGATATCCTTTGGTCTTTTTGAATGTACATGATGAGCTTAGTGAACAAGCTGTTGTGGAGGACAAGCAGAGTCATGCTGAGGCACAGGTAGTGCGGGACATCGTCGCCAATTTGCTTGCACGGGGCATTGAAATGCAAGATATTGGTATTATCGCACCTTATCGTGCTCAGGTTGCCACGATACGCCACCATCTCTTCAGTCCCAACCCCATATCTGACTGGCCAGGTCTGCCATCCAATGCTTCCATCAGCGTTGATACGGTTGACCGCTTTCAAGGTAGCGAACGCTTGATCATTATCATGTCCTTTGCGACTAGGCGTGAACTATCTGTGGAGAGCCAGCGGTATACCTTCCTGACCAATCCTAACCGTCTCAACGTTGCTCTCACGCGTGCGCAGTGCAAACTAATCTTGGTTGGTTGCGTGCC
>CBJMBI010000261.1:0-5842 GCA_966427955.1 uncultured Ktedonobacterales bacterium | reverse complement strand
TGAGCAAGACTAGGCAATAAAGGACAGGAATCTGAAAAGACCGTGGTCGGAGTACGCATTTGTGCAGACAAATAACGGAATGCATCAATTGTAGCTTCATCTGCATCAATATAAACATGATTTAAATGTTGCTTTTGGGCAATCTGATCTGTCTCAGAGAGGACCTGCTGTAACGAATGCAAATCATTATAATAAAAACCAGCTAGCGTCTGGCTAGAATCCACGAAATTTCCACTTGTTAAATCAAGAACAGAGACCGTAGCACCAACTGTCTGAGCAATCACAATAATTGTTATTGCGCTCCAAAGAAAGCTGCGTCCGATGATTGCCCACCTGTCACATCTCTGGAACCAGGCAATTGCTTCAGCCATAAAAAAGCCAGCAAGAATAAATGGCCCAGGCATGAACATAATAAAGTAGTGAGGATACAGTTTGATAGAATGGCGCAGGAGAGCTAGCAAGGGTAAAATCTGCCAGGATAGCAAGATACATAGACCACAACGATAAGGAGAAGCACAGAAATCACTCCACCAGAGTTTCACCTTCCTAACGATCAGACGGTGAGACTGACTAAGTTGGCTAGGAGTAGCTCGCTGGCCAAACACCAGTCCTAGAGCCAGAAGAGCACTGATAATCACCAGGACTGTCGTCATCCACCAGATGATGGTAAACAATGGTACAAAAGGGAAAAGCCAAGAACGTGCGCTGATAGAAAGCAGATTGTATGGACTTAGTAAAAACTGATACAAAATCAGAGACTGCGCATCAAATGTATTCGGTCGTCCTGTAGTATTGAAAAGCATAGAAATATCAGAGAAATGGACAGAGGCCTCCCACAGAATATACGGCGCATAAATAAGTGCAACCAGCAACAGTCCTAGGATGATATCATGCCAGCGAACCGTATATGGTGCCACCACCAGAGCCACAAGAAAAGGAGCCATAAGCAAAAGGGCCGAACCATGTAACTGAACAAGCAGTCCTAGTAGGAGAAAGGCTGGAGCAAACCATCCCTTACGATGAGCAACAGCACCATGGAAGAGTAAAAAAATATAAAGAGGCACAAAGAAGAGCAATAAATTTTGTTGCCAGATAAAACGTGAATAAAATACTGGAAGAGCAGCCGTAGCATACAGAAGAGCCGCAATGGTTGCAGCAACACGCCCATAATAACGACGAACAAAAACATAGGTCAGCAGCACAGACAGTGTTGCAAACAACGCAGTCATCACCGCTGCCCAGAAAGGGTTGGCACTGAAGGCCGCTGGCAACATCAAAATGTAAATAATGGCAGGCGGATTGACAATACCAATGGAAGCCACATTACTAGTAGCAACTAAGACACCATGACTCACAGCATTGCGAGCCATACTAAAGATGGTTGCCTGATCGCCATCAAACTCAGTCATATTGATCATATAGAAGCGTAGCACTGCCGCGATCAGCAAGATTGGGTAGATTTCCCAGCAAGACAACCATAAACTGAGCCTGCGCCTTTGCATAATAAACTTATCGCTAGTTTTTGTTTCAAATGTATCAGGAACCAATATTCCCTGCAAACTAAGCTTCATCAAACTCGCCCCATGGATATCCCCTGCAAGAGCACAGGGAATGAAACAGGTCTTCCTTTCTTAAGAGCTTGGGCACAGGCATAAACCTCTGCCCAAACTTTCCCCTTATGAGGAGCCGTTTTGTCAGAACGGCCAAACTGAGACCGATGACGACTCGTTAGATAACAGCCAACCTGGGTGAAATTGACCCTTCGAGATGTTGTGGAATGTACATTACACAGGCCCACTCTCGTCCCTACATAGCCGGATCTTTTACACCTATCGACCACGAGATGAAGTTCCCAAGTTTGCAAGGGCATCCCTGACTGCATCAAGAGTTGCAGCCACTACATTCCCTCCAATTTCCTGCGGTATGCCAGTCTTGCTATCCTTGAGCAAATTACCCGTCAGAATACCAACAACGCGCTCATCTCGCTTAATAACACCACGAGCAACAAGTTTGCGTACCCCCGCCAATGTTGCGGCTGAAGCAGGTTCACAGCCAATACCAGCTCGATCAATAATAGCTTTTGCCTCTAAAATCTCCGCATCGCTTACCTCTTCCACCACACCATCACTCTCTTCGATAACACGGCGAGCACGGGTATAGCTAACTGGATCACCAATTTTAATCGCCGTCGCAACTGTCTCGGCATGCACAGACTCACGCTGAGCAAAACCTTGTTTGAAACTGCGGTAGAAAGGATTAGCTCCCGCCGCCTGGATAGAAGCAATACGTGGCAGATGACTAATCAGCGAAAGCTCATAGGCTTGACGGAACGCCTTACCAATTGCGGAGGTATTCCCTAGATTACCAGCAGGAAGAATCAACCAATCGGGAGCCTGCCAATCCAGCTGCTGCAAGATCTCGAAACCGATTGCCTTCTGACCTTCTACACGGAATGGATTGAGGGAATTGAGCAAATAAATACCCTGCTCGTTACAGACCTGCTCAACCAAACGCATTGCATCATCAAAGTCACCCTCAATCTGGATAATCTGCGCACCATAGGCAAGAGATTGCGCCAGTTTGCCACCAGCCACACTGCCAGCAGGCAGAAAAACAATCCCCCGAATACCGGCCTGGGCGGCATAAGAGGCCAACGATGCAGAAGTATTACCAGTAGAAGCACAAGCAACAGCTTTTGCCCCCAGCATCAGAGCCATCGTAGTCCCAACAGTCATCCCACGATCCTTAAAACTGCCGCTGGGATTTTCACCTTCGTGTTTGAGGAAGAACTGCTCTAACCCCGCAAAAGCTCCAATTTGTCGATGTCCAGCACGACCACCACTACAGTTCTCAACCCCAACAGGATAGAGACCTGTATTGCCTTCCGGCCTCGTCACTACATACCGTTCTGGCGCAGGCAAGATCAATTCGCGATAACGCCAGACGCCACTACAGTCATGTAAGAGCTTATCCGTGCTAATCGGCCAAATTGGAGGATTAGTAGCTCGCTCATCAAAAAGCTGACGCAAGTGAGCCCCAATAGCAGGCACATTATCATGTGATAAAGCGCCAGTTGTAGGACCATCATATGAGACCTCATGACCCCAAGCCTCTTGGGAATACGGTTTTGAAAAGCGAAATATCATCTCAACGTCTAGAACACCGCTGCAATCACAACGATAGCGTGGAGGTCGCCCAACCTCTATTGCCGGATAGAGAGCTGAACATTCAACACACCGTAGCGAAACTGAAGACAGAGCCTCGACGACATCGGATGGTAGGGGAGCAAGCGAATGATTCTGCTCACCGTCTGCTTCCTGGCCTGGCTGGAGACCAGTAGAATTGGTCACCATGACGCGCACTCACTTCCTTTCGTATGCGACTACGCGGCGTACTCAGTACCCGCGCACCATTCTGATCTGCACGCAAAACCATCCCAGTTCCCTCGATACCAGCAGCCCGAGCAGCATTCTGCATCGCATTTAGCACATCATGAAACCGCGAACTGGCTAGTGCAATAAGAGATGAACCACCGCCAGAAAGGCAAGCACCATGTGCACCAGCAGAGACAGCAGCATCGATGATATCAGGCATGGCAGGGAAAAGCGCCTGACGATATGGCTGATGAAGACGGTCCTGCATCGCATCACCAATTAACTCGTAACGACCGGTTTGTAGAGCAGTTAGCAACAAAGCAACCCGCCCGGTATTGAAAGTTACATCAGCCTTAGTATAACTGGCCGGTAACAACTTTCTTCCCGCTACAGTATCCATCGGAAAGGATGGCGTAAATATTACAGCTTTCAACACATCTGGAAAGGGTGTCTTGATCGCATGTATTTTGCTGTCAATCTTGGTTGTCGCAACCAAGCCACCAAGGAGAGCAGGGGCAACATTATCTGGATGATTGCCAGCCTCAGCCTCTACAGCAAGATCTAAGAGATTCTCTTTGGCCACAGCTAATCCCTGGCTTCGTACCCACTCGTTTGCAGCTACGAGCCCACCAACCACAGCAGTAGCGCTACTCCCCAAGCCACACCCAGGAGGGATATTAATGGTCATGCGAATACGTACAGAGGGCACCGGAACGCCGAGACGCTCAAAGAGCAGAGCAAACGACCGAAAAAACAAATTGTCCGGTCCAACTGATAAGCTCTCGCCTAAGGCCCCTTGCACTTCGATATTGGGAAGAAGGGGATCACCTTCCCACTCCTCAACATTAAAACGATTATAGAGTTGTAATGCTAATCCCAGGCTATCAAAGCCCGGGCCTAAATTAGCTGACGTAGCTGGAGTTAGAATAGTAACTGTCATAGGTAATGCCAGTGCCATAAAACGCCCCTCTGGGGACCCATCTCCTTGATGGGGATGGGAGAAAAGAAACTGCCCATAGGCAGGATCTGTTCAAGGTTGATCCCCTTGCGGGGAGCCGTTTTGTGTCGGAACGACTAAACCCCTCTCGGATCATCGTGGCCTTCGATAATGTTATTACGCGGCATATTCAAAGACGCATAGTCCGTGCTTTCAACATTACAAACATTGTACCACAGATCACTTTTGCAGTACTCGTCTAGAGTACCAAAGTCCTGCCTAGCAATTAGATATTCCCAAGGAAAATGATCCATTTATAAAGGACAGAGTAGTTTACGATTGGGGCCATAGTTTCCTGAGAAAAAACTCGATTACTTCTATTTTCCCTTCTCAAGTATACTGATAACCCCAATCAAACCTATCCTCAAACATCTCACAACAGGGTACATATGATGCGCATCTGCACCCTTTTAACAAGCAAACAAATGTACAAGAGATTGACAAATTAGATAGCTACCGGGGTCTCTGTACTGCTATCGACAATATAGATCAAATCAGCATCGGTGACATGCTTCTTCTCATCAGCCAGAGCCACGAAGCGGCTGTAAGCAACTTTAAGCTGTTCAGCAGTGAGTTTATAGCCAAGCTTGCGCAAACGAGCATCCAGACCATGGCGTCCTGAGTGCTTACCTAGCACAAGATTGGTACCATTCCACCCTACCGATTGAGGAGTCATAATTTCATAGGTCAAGCTATTTTTGAGCATGCCATCCTGATGGATACCAGCTTCATGGGCAAAAGCATTGAGACCGACAATCGCTTTGTTAGGCTGTACAGGAATACCAGTCACGCTACTCAGGAGATTGCTTGCCTTGAGGAGTTCGTGAGCATTGACGCGTGTATTCACCGAACCAAACACATCTGCACGTGTGCGTAGGGCCATCACCACCTCTTCTAGAGCTGTATTGCCAGCACGTTCGCCCAACCCGTTGATCGTTACCTCCACTTGTCGTGCACCGCCTTTGAT
The DNA here is from genome assembly GCA_966427955.1 of uncultured Ktedonobacterales bacterium. Classification (GTDB taxonomy): domain Bacteria; phylum Chloroflexota; class Ktedonobacteria; order Ktedonobacterales; family Ktedonobacteraceae; genus DASYAN01. The sequence goes on along the minus strand of CBJMBI010000261.1, from coordinate 504 downwards.
AGCGGCAAGCGTATTAGCAGTTGCCATACCAAGATCATCATGGCAATGGGCACTCATGGTCACATTTTCCATGCCAGGAACACGTTCCCGCAAAGAGCGGAAAAGCTCTTCATATTCATGCGGGAGTGTATAGCCAACAGTGTCGGGCACATTGATGGTCGTTGCTCCAGCCTTGATGGCAGCTTCAAAGACTTGGCAGAGATAATCCCTATCACTGCGTGTGGCATCCTCAGCAGAAAACTCGATCGTTGGACAGAGATTGCGTGCATAAGCCACCATTGTCTGCACACGATGAAGCGCCTCTTCTCGACTCAAGCGAAGCTTGTATTGAAGATGGATATCAGAAGTTGCAAGAAACACATGGATAACTGGCTGTTCAGCCTCACGCACACCCTCCCAAGCAGCATCAATATCACTCGCATTAGCACGAGCAAGGCCAGCAACAGCGACACCATGCACACGCTTTGCGATCTCTTTGACAGCTGCAAGATCGCCAGGAGAGGC
>CBJMBI010000260.1:0-5854 GCA_966427955.1 uncultured Ktedonobacterales bacterium | reverse complement strand
TAGGACTTCCACTAGGATTAATGATGCTTAACAGATTGCCTGCCGTGCTTACTCTGTATAAACAATAAGCTAGCTTGTGCTCAATCAATTAGGCTGGATACGAGCATAGTAAGCAATCACTTGATACAAGGAGAGATACATGCCTCTCGATGTTCAACGTGCCCGCTGGGAAACTCCTGGTTGCACCAACGTCATCCACTTCAATAATGCTGGTTCATCCCTCATACCTCAGCTAGTCCTTGATGCCACTATCAGCCATTTGCAACTTGAGGCACAGATTGGTGGCTATGAGGCAGCAGCACGCCAGCATCACGTCATTGAACATGCATATGACGCTGCTGCGGCACTTATCAACTGTTCACGGGATGAAATCGCATTTGTAGAAAATGCCACCCGCGCCTGGGATATGGCCTTCTACTCTATTCCCTTTCGTTCCGGCGACCGCATCCTGACTACCATGTCGGAATATGCCAGTAACTACATTGCTTACCTGCAAATTGCACAAAAGATGGGGGTGATTATTGAGCCTATTCATAATGATGAACATGGACAACTCTCCATCGAAGCACTTAGCAATGCAATTGATAAACGCGTCAAACTGATCTCCGTCACTCATGTCCCTACCAGTGGGGGATTGGTCAATCCAGTGGCCGCAATAGGCAAGATTGCACGTGCAGCAGGTATCCTCTACCTTGTCGATGCCTGCCAGTCTGTTGGGCAGATGCCGATCGCTGTTGAGGAGATCGGCTGCGATATGCTTTCAGCTACGGGGCGCAAATACCTACGCGGGCCACGCGGCACCGGGTTCTTGTATGTCCGACATGAGATTCTTGAACGCCTCGAACCTCCTTTTCTCGATCTCCACGCCGCTACCTGGATTGCCCACAATCGCTACGAAATACGCCCAGATGCTCGCCGCTTCGAGAGCTGGGAGACCAACTACGCCGGGAAGATTGGTCTTGCCACAGCTATCGACTATTGCATGCAATGGGGGCTGGACAACATCTGGAGTCGCCTCCAAACCCTGTCTTCCCAACTACGTACACAGCTCTCTGCACTCCCAAGAGTTACCGTACAAGATCGCGGCTTGACAAAATGTGGCATCGTTACCTTTACCATCGAGGGCTTAGATCCTGGAGAAATTCAGCAGCAATTAGCAAGCCAACATATCAACGTTTCAGTTAGCATACATTCTTCGACCCCTCTTGACATGGAAGCACGCGGACTGACCAGCGTGGTACGCGCCTCAGTACACTATTACAATACCGAAGAGGAGGTTTCACAATTCATTGGATATATCGAGAGACTTCTCTCATGAACGTGATCATAAATTTTAGGAGTAGTTTGCCATGAGGATTATAGAATTTGCTATTACCAAACTTGATGTGCTATGGTAAACGGCAAGGACGCTGAAAAGTGGACTCAGTACTCAATATTATCAGGGTCTCACGCTATTAATCGCTCCAGTGCCTAGAGGTAAATAATGATTGATCTCGATGCTCCCATCAAAGAAGTCACTGTCTATGCCGACTGCGCCCTGGTCACACGCAGAGGCAGTATCCATCTGGATGCAGGCGAACACGAACTGCGCATCAATAACCTACCCCAGTTTTTTCGCGACTCCCTGCGAGCTACTGGGCAAGGACCCCAGGGCATGCGTATTTTAAATGTTGAGATCACAACTGCATTCTACAGTCGCGCCCCTGAGGCCGAGCTACAAACTCTTCAGAACGAACTGGAGCAGCTACAACAACAGCGTTACTTACTCCAAGCAAAGCAAAATGCCCTTCAAGAGCGCCGCCAATGGCTGCACACTCTGGGCGAACAATCACGCGATTTTGCCAAAGGTTTGGCACAAGGACAGATGAAACCACAGGATTGCGCCGACTTTTTCAGCTTCATGGCCAACCAGTCTTTGCAGGATGCACAGACATCCCTAGAGCTGGAGAAACAAATTCGTCAGGTGCAATCAGAAATTGATGCCAAACAGCGAGAACTAAACGCCAAACATGGAAATATAACAATTGACCGTTTGGCAGCTACTATTACGCTCGAATTGCCAACAAATGGCGAAGTGACGCTAGAAATTTCCTATCGCGTTGATAATGCCTCCTGGCATCCCCAGTACGATGTACGTGTCCAGATGAACGATGAGCAAAGCCGAGGAGAGGTCGAGCTTACGTACATAGGGATGGTACAGCAAGCTACAGGTGAACGATGGGAAAATGTTACCCTAGCTCTCTCGACAGCACGTCCCAGTCTTGCCGCAGTACTTCCTGAGCTGAAACCCTGGTACCTCAAGGCTTATACGCCACCGCCACCACCACCTATGCCTTACGCAGCACCACAAGCTGCAAGTATGCCTAGCTTCGGAGCAATGAGAACCATGGCACCAATAGCGCCCAATAATCAGGTCAGCGACGACACACTTAGCTCTCTAGAAGCGGTGGCACCACCACCCGTTGCTGCCGAAATGGCGACGACGACCGTCGAGCGCACGGGAACAGCGCTGGTTTTCCGCGTTGGTCACGGAGTCGATATCCCATCTGACAATTCATCACACAAAACTACCATTGCCAGAGATTGGCTTCCCTGTGAATTTGACTATGTAAGCGCCCCTGTCCTGGAAGAAAATGCCCATCTACGTGCAATCATTACCAATACAACAGACCGTGTCCTGCTCAAAGGCGATGCCAGTATCTTCCTGGGCAATGAATATGTTGGTACAACAGAAGTGAAGATGACTGCACCCAATGAGCAGTTTCAGATTTTCCTCGGCATTGATGACGCGATCAAGATTAAGCATGAGCCAATTGAGCGCACTGTGGATAGAGGCAATCTCTTGCAGAATGATCTGCGGCGTAGCACCTATGCCTACCTCATCACCGTACATAATTATGCTGCTGCACCCAGAAAAATCGTGATCCAGGATCATCTACCCGTACCACAACATGAGCGCATCAAAGTCAAGATCTTGCAAATTCAGCCACAGCCAGTTGAACAGACCAAACTGGCAATGCTGACCTGGAAATTTACCTTGCCAGCAGATGGTGAGCAGAAGATTGAGTACCGGTTCATCGTTGAGCATCCCCAGGGCCTTAAAATCATCGGACTACCCTGATGCTCACAAATCAATTTGAGGGAACAGTTAATGTTGATCTGTCCTTAAATACTGAGTCAACGTACTAGAAGCAATTACCAAAGTTATCCCTATGATTTGAACGAGGTCAAGCTTCTCTTTTAAGAAAATTACGGCTAACAAGGTAACCAATATGGGAGTTATTGCCGACATCATTGCCACATAAGAGGCACTCGCAACTTTCAGTGTTTTAATTAAAGAAATAAAACACAGTGCCATTAAAATTCCATTTAATACTATAAACGGAAAATAATGAAAATCGAAGTAATTTGCGACAAATATTGCTTTTACAGGTGAAGGATACAGTGGAGTGAGTAATATAAAAAATATTAACAAAGGTAAGCCAGCAACTGGCCTCATAAGCGCAGCAATATTCTGGCTTACCGAGGTAGATTTAAGAATTTTTTTCACTAGTACATTACTTAAAGACCATGCAAAGCAAGATAACAGTAGTAATAAGTCTCCGATATGTGGAGTTACCAGTTTCCCCTCTGTAACTAAGAGAAAAGCTCCTAATAAGATAATAATGATAGATGCCGTTTTTGCCAACGTAAACTTTTCTTTTAAAATGAACCATGCTAAAACGGGTGTTGTTACAGTGCCAAATTGTCCCAAAGCGCCTGCATTTACAGCAGAGGTAAGTGCTATTCCCATATAGCTTAAGGCACTCCCAATACCCATGTGTATGCCACCAGCGATAAGTAACCCTAGCAAAATTCTGGGGGATAAGTTTTTAATTTCCTTAGATTCTCTAGGCAGAACATAAATTGCCAATACAATAAGAGTAATAGCAAATGTTTGAACTGCAAACGGTACCAGCTTAGCTCCAGCGGCATATGCTAACTTGCTGGTTAAAATCTGAAGAGCCCAGAAAAGGGAAAAGAGACTGACGTTGAATAATGGAGATTTATTTAAATTTTTTAACACATCAATATTATAGCACAACCTCGCTACTCAGGCAGAAGGAAGCTGGTAGAACTTGACATTTCTTGCTATTCTGGTTATAAGTATTATTGTAGCAGTAAACGGGACGACCATGCAGTTCCATACGGATGCAGGAGGAAATCCTCTCACTTTTGATCTACAAATACAGCAGTTTACTAGTGGGCTACAAGGAGAGGTTACCACACTCAAGCAGAACTAGTAGAAGGGAGACTGAGAGAAAAAGGGTATGAGGAACAGGACCCGGCTCTCAGTCTCCCTAGTACAATACCAAAGAGGAGGTTTCGCAATTCACTGAATATATAGAGAAGATGTTGGCACGGTGATAGTCTTTACCTTTTAGCATTTTACAGGTATACTTACTGTGAAGATTGCATGGAATGGATAGGGTCTATGCACATGGAGGTCTATACCGAGCACGCACGGGCTCGTATGGCCGAACGAGATATTAGCAAAGAGGAAGTAGCTTGCACTCTTTCCCTTGGAGTATCGATTAAGAAAAAAGAAGACGCCGGACGTTTCCCAAAGGAGGAGGTCTCTTGCCAAGTTGGATCACGTTTCATTCATGTCGTAGTCGGCATAAATCACGCAAGTAAATAAAGATTGTGATTACTGCTTATGCGAAAGAAAAAAAAGAATGATATGCATTATCTGTGAAATTGGAGAAACGAAGCCAGGGAAAGCAACGGTTACTCTGCAAAAGGATGCAACTATTATTGTTTTTAAGGATGTACCAGCTGATGTGTGTCCCGTATGCGGCGAAGCTTACACTGATGAAGAAGTCACCGACCGCCTGCTCCGCACAGTTAAAGAGGAAGCCCAAAAAGGACCAAAGGAAGAATTTATTCAGTATGTTGCATAATAGCTACAAAGGAGCAATTCATTAGCATGAAGCAATGGTTCACACTCTTACCAGTTCTTCTGGGGTTGATTATCCCGCTAGCAGCCTGCGGCAATACAGCTAGCACAAAAGATGTACAGATCACACTTACCGACGACAAAATCACTTCTTCCATCACCAGTTTTTCGCAAAACATCCCTTATCATTTCACAATTAAAAATCAGGGGATTCAGCAGCATGAGATTATGATCATGCCACCAACCATGGGCAACAACATGTCAATGGACGATATGGATAAGATGGCACTAGCACATATCAGCAATATCAATTCGGGTGAGACAAAATCGCTCGATTATACCTTCACACAGAGATATCCAGCAGGAAAGCTGGAGTTAGCTTGTCATATGCTCGATCACTACCAGAAGGGAATGTACCTGAAGATTGTCGTCAACTGACACTCCCCCATGCCAATCACGGCATGGGCTTTCTGACTCGATCAGGTAATTCCCAGATTAACAACTTTCCCCAAATCGCCTTTCTCAGGTCATCACCACTTATCCTAATCAATGTCTCCTCCTGCCATTTCATTCAAGCGTCCCTTCTTGCCCACTGGAAGGCTGTTTGGGGATAAGAAAATGCCATCGGTTATCGTTCTGCAGCTTGGCAGAAGAACTAATCAGGAAAATACCTATAGCAGCGGCAATTAATCCAACACCCTCTCGAAATCCAAATGGCTCACCAAGTACTAATGCCGCCAAGAGCAATCCACAAATAGGTGTAAGAAAATAGTAAGAACTAACAACACTTGCCTCTCCCCGCTTCAACAACCAGAACCATAGAAGCATCGCACCAATGCTAATCATACATATCAGATAAAGCAATGACCAAATTAATGCACCATTCCAAGAAATGTGACCAACATTTTCAAAAAT
>CBJMBI010000259.1:0-5904 GCA_966427955.1 uncultured Ktedonobacterales bacterium | reverse complement strand
ATCTGCGTGTGATGCTAGGCTGTTTCATCGAAAGTTCGCTGGCTATTACTGCAGCGGCCCATCTGACCCCTCTTGTAGACTATGCCGACCTCGATGGAAACTTACTGATTGATAATGATCCCTATCAGGGAGTGAGAGTCGAGAAGGGGAAACTGGTGTTGCCAAACGGACCTGGGTTGGGAGTAACAGCTTGCTAAAAGTGAAGAAAAGATCAGATTTCATCATCAAGGAGAGAAAGCTCTTTTGCCTTCTTTACTGCTTGTAAACGGTTACGCACGCCAAATTTCGAGAAGATGTGGCTGATATGGCGTTTAACAGTATCAGTGGTAATCACCAATTCTTGCGCAATCTGCTGATTGGACAAACCCTGCGCTACCAATTTCAGCACCTCCAGTTCTCGCTGGCTCAAGAGTTCTAGCGGCTGAGAGGCCTTTGCGAGCACTCCTGCTGCTCTCTGAGTCTGGCACTCCTGCTCAAATGCGGTAAGCAGTTTATCCAAATAAGGGGTTGGGCCATGCTGGCATTCTCGCTTACGTAATCGAGAGAGGAGGGCCTCCATTGGGGCGCCTTCATCGAGGAAGCTACGGATATAGCCCTCTGGCTCGGCCAGACGTACTGCCTGTGAGAGAGCATCCAACGCTTGCATTTCTTCTTGTTGCATGTCATGAGCTAGAGCTTGCAAGAGGAGGACCTCAATCACATTGCCCCAGCGCTTGCCTATGGTTGCTCTCTCGAGGACTGGTTCCAGTCGTTGCAGACCGAGGGTAGGCTGTTTCCTTGCTAAAAGGACACGCGCAATTGCCACCTCTTGCCGCTCACGTGCAAAGGGAGAGCCACGTCGTTGTCCCAGATCTAACTCCTGGGCCCAGCGTGTGGCACGGTCGAGCTCCCCACTGGCCAACCAGAGTCTGACCTGATCAACTGTGGCATAGAAGGAGTGAAGATAGAGATAGGAAGGCTGGTTCAAACTCTTGCCGATGCGCTCAACCTCCTGGAGGACAGCATGTGCTCTCTCCAACTTGCCATATGACAGGCAAACGCGCAGGAGCACTGTATATCCAAGGAAGATATATATGAGCGCTGAAGATGTGTTACTCTGTTTGCACAGCGGGAGAGCCTCTTCGATGAGCGGATATGCCCGATTAAGCTGGTTCCACTCACGCAAAAGCTCTGCTTGCCAGAGAGCTGCGTGACCTGCCTCTGGTGTCAGGAGCCCTCTTGGCTTTGTCCCCAACAGAGTTGCTTGATGGATCAGCCGCTGTGCATCGTGCAGTTGGCCTGCTTCTTTCATGTGTCGGGCGGCTGCACATATGGCAGTGATGACTATCTCATTATGTCCTGCCTTTTGGGCGAGAGAGACTGCTCGTAGCCCACTCCGGAGAGCGGCCTCCGTATCGTTCACAGAATAGTAATATGCATACAACTGTGCCCAGGCAAGATTGATATGAGCGTAATTATCTGCTGAGAGCAGAAAAAGAGCCTGTTCGCAAAGTGGGAGTGCAGCTTCTCCATGCTCGTCGATGCTCTGGATGAATGCACGACCGACCATTGCTGTTCCAAGGAGGTTCTGCTGTTCTTGCAGCAATTTTTGGTTGGGTATGGGATGTAAGACATTCTCTTGTGTCTGCTGGGTAAGCGAAGCAGTCAGTGTCGCTTCGACCGCCTCGAGCCAAGTTTTCAACATGGTTACTGGAGCAACTGGCACTAAGAGCCGGAAACAGGTAAAGCAGAGTTGGGGACGTGAACCCATAATGTCTAGAGGCAACTGCTCGAGCCACTGTCGGAGGAGGATCAACTCGCGTTCACTTACTCCCCAGGTGTATGTTGTCACCAGGAGACTCTTTTGCTCAATCAGATCGGCAGCCCATTGCCACTCTTTGGCACGGAGCGCATGCACAATAGCCTGAGTGGGACGATCATGCTTGGTATACCAGAGGCTAGCACGATAGTGCAAAGTAGGCACCAAATCAGCGTGCGTCTGCTCTAACCGCTGGCGCAAGAATTCAGCAAAAAGGGCATGATAGCGGTACCACTGTCGCCTGTTATCGAGGGAGACAACAAATAAATTGGCCTGTTCGAGCTGTTGGAGCATTCTGTGGCTTCCATGCTGCTCCATAACCGCATCACAGAGTGAGGCAGAGAGCTGTTCAAGAATAGATGTACAGAGCAGAAAGGTTTGTACCTCCTGTGGCTGTCGTTGCAAAACTTCCTCAGTCAAATAGTCGAGAATGTAGTGTTGATTTCCGCTGATCTCCTCCAGCAAGGAAAGAGGATCAGCGTGCTCTGGCAGAGAAAGATGGAGCAATTGTAAACTCACCAGCCAGCCTTCTGTCCGAACTGTTACCTCTTGAACTGTCTTTTCAGGCAAATCAAGGCCCATGACTTGGTGAAAAAAGGCTGCTGTCTCTTCAACTGTACAACGCAACTGATTAGTACGGATTTCCTGCATCTGCTGGCGTGCTCGTAGCTGTGGAAGCTGTAGGGGAGGATCGGTACGTGTTGCCAGAACAATACGTAATTGGGTGGGTAAATGTTCCACTAGATACGAGAGGGTGGTATGCACTTCCTGTTCGCTGATGACATGATAGTCATCTAGGATCAGCAGGAACTGCTCTTTTCTCTCTGAGAGCAGATTGATAAGTGCTTTCAGAATAGATTTGGGAGATGGGGCTTGTGAGGATTGCAAATCATTTAACAGAGGCAAAAAAAGTCCTGGCTGTTGGCGATCTAAAGTTGCAAGAACATTGGCCCAGAAGAGCCATAATTTATTGTCCTCCTGATCAAGGGACAACCAGGCTGCTAAAGGAGTGCCTAGAGTCAATGATTGGACCCAAACAGAGAGCAGTGTGGTCTTGCCAAATCCTGCAGGAGCTGAAATTAGTGTGAAGGGATACTTAAGGATTCTATCGAGCAAAACTGTCAGACGAGGACGGGGGATCAGAGGACCTAGTGCAGTGGGCACATAAAATTTGGTGGCTAGGAGTTGATTCTGGATCAGTGTTGATGTATCCATTAAGTAGCCTATCCTGTCTGCAAGTGTTTTTGCTTCCCTATTCTACAATCACTCCCTTCTCTGCTAATAACTGCTTCTTTGTTATTCTACCATAGCAATTAGCCTCCGTAAAGAAAATGAAGAACGGTCCCTATCAGGGAGTGAGAGTCGAGAATGAGAAACTGGTGTTGCCTGATGGAACCGGATTAGGAGTAAAAGATCGATGGAAGTAGATAAAGAGACTAGATATTATCATCAAAGATAAAAAGTTCTTTTGATTTATTTACTGCTTGGACACGGTTACGTGCGCCAAATTTCGAGAGGATGTGCCTGACATGGCGTTTAACAGTATCAGTGGTAATCACCAATTCTTGCGCAATCTGCTGATTGGACAAACCCTGCGCTACCAATTTCAGCACCTCCAGTTCTCGCTGGCTCAAGAGTTCTAGCGGCTGAGAGGCCTTTGCGGGCACTCCTGCTGCTCTCTGAGTTTGGCGCTCCTGCTCAAATGCGGTAAGCAGTTTATCCAAATAAGGGGTTGGGCCATGCCGGCGTTCTCGCTTACGCAATCGAGAGAGGATGCGCTCCATTGGAGCACCTTCATCGAGGAAGCTACGGATATAGCCCTCTGGCTCGGCCAGATGTACTGCCTGTGAGAGAACATCCAACGCTTGCGTCGCTTCTTGTTGCATGGCATGAGCTAGAGCTTGCAAGAGGAGGATCTCAATCACATGGCGCCAGCGCTTGCCTGCGGTTGCTCTCTCGAGGACAGGTTCCAGTCGCTGCAGAGCGAGATTGGGTTGGTTGGTGGCTAAGTGGATGCGGGCACATGCCACCTCTTGGCGTTCGCGTGTAAAGGGAACGACACGCCGCTCTTCACTCTCCAATTGCTTGGCCCAATGCCTAGCCCGGTCTAGTTCTCCACTGGCTAGCCAGAATCTGACTCGATCAACTATAGTGAAGTTAGAGCTTCCAAGCAGATACACATGCTGGCTCATATTCGTGCTGATACGTTCACACTCCTGGAAAGCAGATCGAGCCATTTCTAGATCTCCGCGTGATAGATGGATACGCAGCAGTAATGTATAGCCATAGAGCATATATATCAATACAGCAATAGATGAGTCATGACATAATAAAAGGGCTTCTTCAACGGATTCCTGCAAGCGATCCAACTGATTCCACTCGCGTAGGACCTCTGCTTGCCAGAAAGTGGGCCAACTGACCTCTGATATGACAAACCCTCCCGGTTGTGTCCCAAGGAGAATAGCTTGCTGGGTCAGCTTGTATGTCTCCTGCAACTGTCCTGCCCCTAGCAGGTAGACTGCAGTTGTACCTATCTCAAGAATCTCGAAAGCTGTATGCCCGATAGTATGAGCAAGGGCGATTGATTGCAACCCGATCTGGATGGCGGCTGGCGCATTGTTGATGGAAGAGAAATAAAAGGCCTGACTTCGAGCAAGGGCAGCGAGCACGTAAACCGTACCATTATCTATAGAAAGGGAGTCGAGGGCTTGCAGGCAGTGCGGAACTTCGGCTCCTCTATCCTCCAGAAAGCCTAGCAGAAAGGCACGGCTAGCGATCACTTCTCCAAGCAGATCCTTCAGTTCTTGACATTGCTTCTTCTGTTCCTGTGGCACTTCTAAGGGAAGGGCTTCATGTGAGATATTCTTATACTGGGTGAGTGAAGCTCTCAGCGTTGCTTCGGCGGCATCGAGCCAAGCGCCATGTGTAGAGGATGGGAGAACTGTCCACAAGAGATGGCTAGCAGCAAGACAGAGGCGAGGCCGGGAAGACATGATATCTGCTGGCAATTGTTCTAACCACTGTCGAAGCTGAGCCATCTCTTGGAGACCCATTGCCCAAGAGGATGTCAATGACGGACGACGTTCGAGCAGATCAGCGGCCAAGTTCCACTCTCTGGCACTGAAGGCATGGAGAATGGCCTGAGTGATCCGACCATGTTTGGCGTACCAGAGGCTAGCGCGATGGTGCAATGTCAGCACCAGATTAGGATGCGTCCACTCCAGTCGGCAGCGTAAGGCTTCAGCAAAAAGAGCATGATAGCGATACCACCGTCGTCTGTTATCGAGGGAGACCAGAAATAAATTGCTCTGCTCGAGTCGTTGTAGCATCTGCTGACTGCCCGTCTGATCCATAACTGCGTCACAGAGGGAGGCACTGAGCTGATCGAGGATGGATGTACAGAGCAGAAAGGTTTGCACCTCCTGAGGCTGCCGTTGCAAGACCTCCTCAGTCAAATAATCGAGGATGTAGTGCTGATCTCCGCTGACCTCCTCCAGCAAGGAAAGAGGATCATCCCGTTCTGGCAGGGAGAGACCGAGTAACCGCAAGCCCACCAACCAGCCTTCTGTGCGATCCCTAATCTCCTGGACGACCTCATTTGGGAACTCGATGCCCACCGCTTCTTGAAAGAAGGCCTTGGTTTCCTCTGTTGTACAGCGCAACTGGTCCGCACGGATTTCCAATGCCTGCTTACGTACCCGTAGCGCCGGAATGGACAGCGGGGGATCAACCCGTGTTGCGACAATAATGTGCAATTGATCAGGAAGACGCTCAATCAGATAAGATAAGGAGTTATGTACCTGCTGTTCGGTGATCATCTGATAGTCATCTAAGATCAGCAGAAACTCATCTGTTCCCTCTGCTAGCAGGTTAATAAGTCTTGTCAGGATGTACTTGAAGGATGGAGTTTGTGGAGATTGGAACTGTGTCACCAGTGGTGCAAAGCGCTCTGGCTGCTGCATTTTCAGAGCTATCAGAACAGACATCCAGAAGAAGCGCGGCTCATTGTCTTCTTCGTCGAGAGAGACCCAGATCACGCGAGGTTTGTTAGCAGGAAGCGATTGCTTCCAAGTCGCCAGTAAGGTGGTTTTGCCGAAACCTGCAGG
>CBJMBI010000258.1:0-5909 GCA_966427955.1 uncultured Ktedonobacterales bacterium | reverse complement strand
ACGTGTTGACTGCCCATCATCACCCTGTAGTGGTTTATCCTCTCCACTCTGTTGGACGGCAATGACTTCCTCATAACATACGGGATCTTGCCCTCCTCTGGGAACAACCATTAAGCCACCACACTTTGGACAAGGATCAGGCACAGGTCTCTCCCAAACAGCAAAATTACATGTTGGATAGTTGTTACAACCATAAAAGACACGCTTCTTTTGACGTGTTTTACGCTCTACCAGATCTCCCTTGCATGATGGACAGTAAGCGCCGGTCTTCATCACAAAAGAGCGGCGATAGCGGCATTCAGGGAAGCCAGAGCAAGAAACAAAGCGACCGAAGCGTCCCGTACGGATCACGAGGTTACGTTCCCCACATTCAGGGCATAACTCATCCATTTCCTCTAGAGGCTTCTGCACGCGATCCATCTCAGCTTCTGCTTTTTCCATGGTGACCTTGAAATCACTATAGAAACTGCGCAGGAATTCCGTCCAGGCGCAACGCCCCTCCTCCACATCGTCTAATTTGCGTTCCATCTCAGCAGTAAATCCCGTATCAACAATATCAGGGAAATGCTTATTGAGCATCTCATTAACAGTCTCACCTAACCAAGTAGGAACAAAGCGTCGCTGTTCTTGATCGACATAACCACGATCTTGAATCGTACTGATGATTGGTACATAAGTACTTGGACGCCCAATACCTTGTTCTTCAAGTTCTTTTATTAAGCTCGCCTCAGAATAACGGGGAGGGGGCTGCGTAAAATGTTGCTCTGGTTTTAGCGCATGCAAATCCAGCGTCTCACTTACCTGCATGACTGGCAGGAGCTTTTCATCTTCCTCACGAGACCAGACAGCATAGAAACCCTGAAATTTGAGATTAGAGCCAGAAGCCCGGAAGACATATTGCTTAGCAACAATGTCAACTCGGACGGTATCAAAGACTGCTGGTGTCATAAAGCTTGCAACAAAGCGGCGCCAGATTAAATTGTACAGCTTGAATTGATCTGCCGATAAGTACGGCTTAATGGCCTGAGGAGTCAATGTTACATCCGTTGGACGGATCGCTTCATGTGCATCCTGTGTTGTTGCTTTTGCCTTGCCCGAACGACCTTGTCCAACATAGGGCGGGCCAAAAGCTTCAGCAATGTAAGCTTTTACTTTTACCTGCGCTTCATCAGAGACACGTGTCGAATCAGTGCGCATATAGGTAATTAGACCCTGATGGCCACTTGCTCCTAACTCAATTCCTTCATAGAGCTGCTGAGCCAAACTCATAGTTTTCTTTGGCTTAAAGTAGAGCCGTACCGAGGCATCCTGCTGCATTGTACTCGTTGTATAAGGCAGATATGGCTGACGACGCTGTTCACGCTCTTCATATTTGAGCACACTATACGTTGCATCTTGTAAATCCGAGAGAATAGCATCGGCTTCTTCCTTCGAAGAGATCTTTATACGTCCCTTCTCCATCTTCGTTTGCTTGGTCCCATTTTGGGCATCAGCTACCTGCTGTTCCTCGGTCTCGGAATGGGCCTCATCACTCATATCTTTGAGGCGTGAGATCAACGTCGCCTCAAAACGCTCTGGCTGCTTCTGTTTACTCAATGTGGCAGTAATCGTCCAGTATTCTTCAGGCACAAAAGCACGAATTTCAGCCTCACGATCACAGATTACGCGTAACGCAACAGACTGGACACGCCCCGCGCTGGTACCAGATTGGACGCGACGCCACAGGAGTGGACTAATTTTATAACCAACGAGACGATCCAATACACGACGAGCTTGCTGAGCATTAAAAAGGTCCTCATTGATTTCGCGGGGTTTGTTAATAGCATCTTGCACAGCTAACTTAGTAATCTCATGGAAAACAGCCCGACGCGGATTCTGGAGTCCCAGAATAGTTTTCAGCGACCAAGCAATGAATTCCCCTTCACGATCAGGGTCTGGAGCTAGATATACCTCATCAGCACGTTTGGATGCTGCCTTTAACTCCTCAATTAGCTTGTCTTTCTTCTCGATAATCTCATAGCGAGGAGCAAAATCTTTTCTTGTATTCACGCCAAGCCCTTTTTTAGGCAAATCGATGATATGACCCATAGAAGCAAGGACAGTAAAGTCGCGCCCTAAAAATTTTTCAATTGTTTTTGCTTTGGCTGGTGATTCTACAATCACAAGTTTTTTTGCCATGAAATCTTAACCTAACCTTCGTTAATCAATAAAACCTGCGTATATACAAATATCTGCCTGATTACAGGACAGAATAACATAGGTTGGCAAGTAGCTATTCTACCTTCCCTAGTCTTCCTTACAAATCAAAGACAGGATAGCACATATTGGCAAGTAGCTGCTCTATCCCATCTATCCTTTTTACAAACGCAAAAAGATGTCGAAATATTTCAAAGAGGAGTGCTATCAAGACATCACCCATCAGAAACTGCACACTATTCATTGTCTCAACCACAAGGCAGAGAAATTATAGAAAGGTTGCAACGCGTCGTTAATGAAGAGAATTCTCTACGACTAAGACTCGATAAAGAATACACTTAACCCCCCTTGACCCAATTGAGCTTGCATGCTATGCTGCACACATCTACAATAGGGGATCGAAGCGTTTACCTGGAGGAACAGCATGCGGAAACACCGACTGTCGCAGTCAATCCCACCTGAGACAGATGGAGCACAACAAGAGAGTCAGAATGATCCCTCTCAGCCAACGAACCTCGTAACACAATGGCTGCCTAATCGTAAGAAGTATCGGCAGCACGCTCTACGAGCGGGATTAGCGGTCGTTGCAGGAAGGGCAGCAGGAGCAATCAGCCGCCGTTTACACCTCGGTGGTGGCACCAGCATTGTTGGTATAGTAGCTCAGCGCATCTATCCAGAGATCATTGAGCATATGGCAACACAGCTAGAATATGGGAATATTATTGTTACCGGAACAAATGGCAAAACGACAACCAGCGGTTTTATTGCTGCTATTCTGCGTAATAGCGGACTACGCGTATGGCATAACCGCGAAGGATCGAACCTGATGCGAGGAGTGGCAAGTTTGTTCGTCATCCGCGCCCAACCTAATGGCCAGTTGCGACGTTCCGGCAAGAGAGCTATCTCGATCCTCGAAATAGATGAGGCCACCATACCACAGGTCGTTAAAGCATTAGAACCACGTGTTGCTGTATTTAATAACCTTTTTCGAGACCAGCTCGACCGTTATGGCGAAGTTGACAGCATCATCTCTCGCTGGCGGCAGGCCATCAGCCAGATGCCAGCAAGTACCACACTCGTGCTCAATGCTGATGACCCTTCAATAGCCAATCTAGGAGCCGGCTTTAACGGCAAAATTCTCTACTATGGCATTGACGATCCTTCTCTAGATTTGCAAAGACAACGGGGAGATAGCGAACAATATCAAGTTAGCGATGCCCGCACCTGCCCAAACTGTGGTCATGAATACATGTATGACCTACGCTTCTACAGCCATATTGGACATTATCACTGTACCAATTGCGATTTACGGCGACCTCAACCAGATATACGGGTAATTAAAGTACAACCCGACAGTTTTGATCGCCATTGTATTACTATTGAACATGCCGCACAACAACATCAAATAATTGTTCCTCTACCTGGGCTTTATAACATCTATAATGCCCTCGCTGCTATTACAGCAGCCCAGGCAGTTAAGACAGATTGGCCTCCCATTATCACAGGCATTGAACAATCAAAGCCAGCCTTTGGACGCGGAGAACTCATACAAGCCGAAGATAGAACAATATGTCTCTTGTTGGCAAAGAATCCCACTGGATTTAATGAAGTACTACGCACACTCTTTAGTGAAGGTATCACACGCCACATTCTCTTCATTCTCAATGACAACATCGCGGATGGACAAGATGTCTCCTGGATCTGGGATGTCGACTTTGAACAGGCAGCAGGCCTGACCCAAACTCTTGTCGTCTCAGGAACTCGTGCTTTGGATCTTGCCATACGTCTAAAATATGCAGGAATAGCTCAGAAGGATATGACCATTATCCCACAGATGCCATTAAAAGGTGAGCGGGGTAAAAGAGTAGCCGCTAAAAAACAAACAGAGCACGAGACACCTCCGGCTCCTGACCAAATAATCTCTCAGGTAGCTAAGAGCTACGGACTCAAAAGCGCATTAGACACTGCACTACAGCAAACACCTGTTGGTGAAACTCTCTTTATTGTCCCTACGTATACAGGTTTACTAGCAGTGCATCGTGAGTTGGAGCAACGTGGTTTAACACCTCACTTTTGGGAAGGGAAAGAAGGATGAGCAGTGATTTGACCCAGCCACTTACGTTGACACTAGGACATTTGTATCCGGATCAATTAAATTTATATGGCGATCGTGGCAATATCCTAACACTGCGGCGCCGTTGCCAGTTACGAGGCATCGAACTACGCGTAATTGGTTTAGGTATTGGCGATGCTCTTGCACCTGATGAGTATGACATGCTCTTCATTGGTGGTGGCCAAGACAAAGAGCAAGCTCCCGTTGCCCAGGATTTACATGAAATGAAAGGAATTGGTCTGTGGGCAGCCATCGAAGATGATATGCCAGTACTTGCCGTTTGTGGTGGATTCCAACTCTTAGCCCATTACTATCGTCCAGCAGAAGGACCCGATATGCAAGGTCTGGGGGTCTTTGATGCTTGGACTATTCACAAAGGGGCACGTACTGCACGTTGTATAGGTGATATTGCTATTCGTTGGAATGACCAAACACTAGTTGGCTTCGAGAATCACGGAGGACGTACCTACCTGGGTACAGCCAAGCCACTGGGAAAAGTTCTGAAAGGATATGGTAACAATGCAGAGGATTATACCGAAGGTGCGATCTATCGCAACGCTTATGGCACCTACCTGCACGGTTCTCTGCTCCCAAAAAATCCACACTTTGCTGATCATTTGATCACGCTGGCTCTCCAGCGCAAATACCAGAGCAAGTTCCACCCAGACCAAGGGACACCAGAAAAATTCGATGGGCATATTCAGGTAGATCAACTGCCCAGAGATGATTCTCAACAGCTAGAAAAAGCATCAGATAACAGAGCAATGCCTCTTCTACCATTAGATGACTCATTAGAATGGGAGGCTCACGCCTCTCTTCTTGAACGCCTAGGATTACATAATGAAGCTAGAGCAGTTCTATCCACTCAGTACACGCGTAAAGGATAATGCATATAGCTGATAGGGAAGGTATAATGAGTTTTGATCGCTCACAAGCTCGTTGCTCCTTTTGTGGCCGTCACACATCGCAGGTCAGACGTATGGTAGCGGGGCCAGGAGCGGCATATATTTGTGATGAATGCTTGCAGTTATGCAACGACATCTTACAAGATCCAATGCCCTTTTCCACCAAGGCACTGGAACTAGCATCGCGTCCACCAGTAGTCATTGCTGCCCCCCGCCCTTTGACACAGGAGCAACGAGAAAAGCCTGATACAAGTGAACTAGTAAAAACCATCACCCTAGAACTAGAACAGAAGCATAACGGGATGACCTTAATACTGCACCAATTACAGTATTATCGGTCTTTTTTTGATCTGCTCTATATGTGGATTAGGCCTCCACTTCAGCCAGGTTTTTCATTCGTCCCACGTATCATCTTTTTCCTCAAAGATACTACAGGAACACAGTGGGCAGGAGCTAATGGAGGCGTCATTCTCGCGCGGCCAGATCTCACGAATGGACCCAATCAGGCCGTCTATCAGGGAAATGCACGCTTCAAGCCTCTCCCATCAAAGGAGGCTCGTATCCTAACCATCCGAGCAGCAGACCCACTTGGCCAATTTGATTCTCCACCATCACAACCATGGCACTTTGAAGTATCGCTCTAAAAGAGCTAGGAGCGAAAGATGCAAGAGCACATTCTGCACTCTTGCATCCCT
>CBJMBI010000257.1:0-5916 GCA_966427955.1 uncultured Ktedonobacterales bacterium | reverse complement strand
ATGATCCAGTCAGAGAGTGCCAGAATGCTTTCTATCGCCTTATCGTGAACATCACTTTTGTATGCCATAATAGTTGCTTTGGGATTGATTTTTGTGAGATGTTGCTTGACCACATCAACTTTAGAGCGCTTCTCTTGAGCATCCTCGTAGTATGCCCCCACAACGCGGTTTAGGTTCGACATTTCCAAGAGATCAGGGTCAATTAGATTGATCCCATGAAAGCCCATATGGATGAGATGCTCTGCGACCACTGATCCCAGACCTCCAACGCCAACGATCGAGATGACCTGGCCACGCATAATTTTGCGCATCACATCCAATCCAAGCGCCAAGGTGCTCCGATTAAAAAAGCCTTCTCTCTCTGTAAAAGCTTTTTTTTCATATTTTTCATCTGTATACTCATAGAAGTCCGAACTGGCGATGTTCTCCGAACTTGTTTGCGTTTTGAGCAAGGCCTTTTTTGCAATGATCGAGTTGCCTTTGAATGCCCAGATGCGTGCTGAGTACTTTCTTTGAGAGAGAACAATACTTGCATAGTGGAGGCCTTCAAACTTTTCTTTCAAAAACCGAAAGAACGTTCGTTCGTCACTATCATCGGTTGCCGAGAATGAGACGCTTCCTTGGGCAAAGGGATGAGTATGGACATCAACAATCGTATCGACATCATATCGGTTAGTCAGCTCAACTAATGACTGGTGGATGAAGTCTTTTTTGATCCGTAAAAAGGCTACGCTTTGCTGATTGTAGTCTGATTGCCCAGGGAAAAGCAGGTCGACGACAGTAATTATCGTGTAGCCATCAATCTTGTGTGTTTTGCCAAGCAGAACCGCAAAATGTTCTCTTGAAAGGTCTTCGAGAAGCCTTGTCCTCAAATATTCAAGATCACCGTGTTTAAATTTAATAAAACATCGGGTGTTTGTACTCACTAGTAGTTCCTTTCCTAAACATATCCAATGGGCGCAATTAGGGGCCCGATGCGTGCCCGCTGCGCCCTTCTCCATGCATAGTTATTCATCTGTCCCTGATAATACTTCACTAATCAGTGTAAAGTACGTCCAGAGGTTATCGCCTTTTCTCCAATCACCGGAACGTTGTACGGGAGCTGGTTGCCAACTCCCAGGGTTAATATAGACGCAATACCATTTCCACCCCTGCGTTAATGGATCACTGCATGCATCATGATAGGCCGATTGATAGAGGTGTCCATTGACGGATAATGGGATATCTTCCTTGAGATAGAAACCGACAGGTGGCAATGCTGGATACTCGGTCGGGAAGATAATCAACAGATCGGTTGTTCTGGCAACGTGGTGCCAGATGGGAGGTAAGACATACTGATTGGCAATCATCCAATCAGCATGCTCTTCATCGAACGATACCCCTTTTTTAAACAACTTCTCCGCAATATCATAGACTTGCTCAGTGATGATCTGCTTGGAAAGTGCAGATCGATCTCCCCCGTAGGTGACCATCCCCTTTGTCCTGTCTGGAATAGTAGTGATCTTCACTGGATTGCCATGTCTATCATACAAGTCTGTCTGCTTATAGGTCTGATCTGCCTTAATAGGTCTGAAAACATGCCCTTGTTGGATGACTGGTCGTCGCCCAGGGTTTGGTTTCATCTGTCGGATCAGATTCTGACCAGTGATACCAGAGGGGGGAACTTGAATTCTTCTGCCGTTGATAATTGCCATGAGTTAATCCTCCTTCTATTCGGATGCTAGCAGGCTCACAAACTCACTTCATCGATGATATTAACTTCTGCACTACCTGTCTGATTATCTGCTTGATCTGCAGACAAACCTGTATTGCTGTCGTCTACATCACTAGCAACTGGGTGAGATAGTTCTTCTACTATGTCATCATCCTCACTGTCATCTTGTTCACTGTTCTGCGATTGGATGAGATCTTCGTATTGTTCTGCTACACTCTCCTCACTCTCTTGTGATTGAATGAGGTGTTTATACGATTCTATCGTGCTCTTGTCATCCTGCTCACACTTTTGAGCAGCCAGATAGTCTTCGTAGTACACATCCAGATCGATAAAACCGGAGCACCTGTTCATGATATCTGTCCCAGTTGTATCTTCAAAAGCGGCTACCTCGACACGAATCCCAGATTTCCTGACCTCTTGGATGAGTGAGACAAAATCAGAGTCACTAGTAGCCAATACAATGATATCGGGCTTGACCTGATATACTACCTTTAAAATATCCATGGTGATTTCGACATCAAAATTGCATTTGTACGTTCCACCAGCGATAGTACCCACCTTGGTCGTCACAATATATCCAGAACGCCATAGTTCCTGTATCTCTCGATCCATTCTATGTTCATTTCTTGGATTGATCGGAACATAGCAGTGTGCATCAATGAGAAATCGCCCTTCACTCACATACCCAAGCAAATCGTGATAGTCGAGACGATATCTCTTGTCCGTGGCGGCTCTATTTATGTTCGCATAGTCCAAGAAGAAGACAACTTTTTCTTTTTCCATTGGTGAAAATTCTCCTGTTCAGTTAGAATATGATTACTAGGGAACGCCTAGTACATTCGAGCATATGCTGCACGAATCAGCAAAGTGAAAATAAATTTGATAGGGAGTCATGCTATGCCAGATTATCCACATGTGCTTGTTGCAACTCTGGGAGGCCAGCCGCAGATTATTACCTTTACGCTTGATCTCCTTTTGGAAAAAGGCTATCCCATCAGAGACGTCTTCGTTCTCCATCCCAGGACAGCCTCACAGCCTCGACTCAAACATGCCATTGCCTGCCTCAAAGCTGAGTTTGTTGGCAAGCCCTATCACACGACGCTGTATTCCATTCATCTCCATTCCTGCGTGCTGGAACTCGACAAGAAGCCGCTGGATGATATCATCGATGATATCCATGCCGACGGAACTTTGAATACTATTCATCGGCTGATTGGTGATCTCAAACGTCGGGGATATCGCATCCACCTTTCCGTTACAGGAGGTCGTCGGCTGATGTCGCTGTTGGCTATCTCCGTAGCCTCGCTCAACTTTGATCGTTATGATCATATCTGGCATCTTTACACGCCCGATGCAGTTCAAGAGCAAGCTCGTGAAGGCAAGGTGATGCATGTCTCGTCTGATGCAGGTGTCAAGCTGATTCAAGGCCCATTTATCGCGCTGGGAGCTTATATTTATAATCCTGGATATTCTTTTCAGATTGTCCAGGAAGAACAGTGCAGACGGGCAGATGATCAGGAACATGCACGATGTCAACAGGTTATAGCACAGCTTACTCCCCGGGAACTTGAGGTCCTGCGAGCCTTTGCAAACGGCTTTAGCAACCAAGAAGTCGCTAAAGAACTTGGCCTTGCCACAAAAACTGTTGCTCACTACAAGACCCGGCTGCTTGACGTTTGTCGGGAAGTCTGGTCCTTCGATCCAAATGCTCGCCTGAACTACCATTTTCTCTACAAAACCTTTGCTCCCTATTTCAATGCCACAGAGTATACCTCAACAAGCTAAAAAAGCACATCAGATAAAACTCCTAAATGCTTCAAGAAAGTTGGGACATTTATCTGATGCCCTGTAGATTGCATGGGGAGTGTATTTTTTAAGAGAAGCCCATGTATAGCCCCTTAGCCCATCGCTATGGTATAATTGTCCGACAACACCCCTCACGAGGGCTCAAGGTGAGAGGAGCATAACCAAGCAAGTAAACGAAAATGTACTTGTTTGAGAGATTAACGTATGTTTCGAAAAATTTTAATCGCTAATCGAGGTGAAATTGCCTTACGCGTCATTCGTGCCTGCCGCGAAATGGGTATCCGCAGTGTGATTGCCCACTCGGAAGCTGACCGAGATTCGTTGCCCGTGCAAATGGCAGATGAACGCATCTGCATTGGGCCTGGTGCGAGTGGCAAAAGCTATTTAAATATACCTAATATCATTAGTGCTGCTTTTATTTCGAATGCAGAAGCGATTCATCCAGGTTATGGATTCCTATCGGAAAATACCAGCTTTGCCCAAATTTGTCAGGATGTCAACTTGACATTTATTGGACCATCAGCAGAAGTGATGTCGGTTATGGGTGATAAGGTATCCGCACGTCAAGCAATGGTTGAAGCGGGTTTGCCAACACTGCCTGGTACACCTGTCCTCCATGTTCTCTCCGAAGCGCAAGAGGCGGCCAGGGAGATTGGTTTTCCACTCATGCTCAAAGCGGTCGCTGGTGGTGGGGGACGTGGCATTCGTCTGATTAGAAGCGCTGATGAATTTGAACGTGTCTTTACTGTCGCACAGAACGAAGTCCGTGAAGCATTCCATGACGATGGTATCTACCTTGAACGTTATCTACCACGTGCTCGTCATATCGAGATCCAAGTGCTGGTCGACAACTATGGAAATGGAGTTCACCTAGGAGAACGCAACTGTTCATGCCAACGGCGCAATCAAAAAGTTCTGGAAGAGTCGCCTAGTCCAATCTTGTCACGTGAACTTTGTGAAGAGATCGGCATGAAAGCGATTAGAGCTGTGCAAAGTGTTGGTTATCGTAACGCTGGTACTCTTGAATTCCTAGTAGATACGGAGAACCGTTACTACTTCATGGAAATGAATACCCGCTTGCAGGTTGAACATCCCGTCACAGAATTAGTAACCAGTCTGGATCTTGTGAAAGAGCAGATACGTGTCGCATCCGGTATGCCTTTGCAGCTCCGACAGCAAGATATCCAACTGCGGGGACATGCCATCGAGTGCCGTATTACAGCGGAAGATGCAAATGCAGATTTCCGTCCACAGACTGGCGTGATCGAAAAATATTTGCCTCCAAGCGGACCTGGAGTGCGTGTAGATAGCCATCTATACGCTGGCTATGAAGTACCGCCGCACTATGACTCACTGCTTGCCAAACTCATTGTCTGGGCACCCACACGTGATGAGGCTATTGCACGCATGCAGCGTGCTTTGGAAGAGTTTGTCATTGAAGGGGTTACAACGACCATTCCATTTCATCAGCGCTTGCTTAAACACGAGGGCTTCATGCGGGGAGAGACCTATACACGCTTCATTCAGGAAGAAGCTGTTGCTCTTGGTATTTAAGAAGGCTACGAAGATTGTGTAATCCCTTAGAGGTATAACAGGCATAATAGATTGAGTTCCTATCAGATGGCAATAAATTATATTAAGGTATTTGGTCGGTGCTCAATTAATTGCTGTAAAAGTAAGTAAATGAAACAAAAAATCAGGGCATCCTTTGCCGATGTCGCAAGAATTAGATGGAGGTGACTTTATGTCTCGCGTAGTTGTAACCGGATTGGGACTGGTTACCTCGTTGGGAAATGATCTGGCATCCACATGGGAAGCGCTCTGCCAGGGGAAATCTGGCATCAGCGAAATTACTGGCTACGATACAAGTCGGCATCGTGTTCATTTCGGTGGTGAGATCAGGAATTTTGATCCTACTCCCTATATGGATCGCAAGGAAATACGTCGCAATGATCCTTATGAGCAGCTAGCTATTGCTGCTAGTAAGCAAGCTCTGGCGCAAGCACGTTTGCAGATCACTGATGAAATTGCTGACGATGTGGGAGTTTACATTGGGAGTGGCATTGGTGGGCTAACCACACAGCATGAACAGTTCAGAATCCTTCATGAAAAAGGGCCGGACCGCATTAGCCCATTCTTCGTCAATATGATGATTGTTGATGGGGCACCTGGCATTGTCTCAATCATGACTGGGGCGCGTGGGCCAAACTGGGCTGCTGTCTCAGCCTGTGCTACCAGTGGCAATACCATTGGTGAGGCATGGGAGACTATTCGTCGTGGTGATGCCAAAGTGATGATCGCTGGCGGAGCAGAGAAAGCTATCACGCCGATTGCTATGGCCGCATTTGACAATATGCATGCCCTTTCACGTCATAACGAAAATCCTCAGGAGGCCA
>CBJMBI010000256.1:0-5935 GCA_966427955.1 uncultured Ktedonobacterales bacterium | reverse complement strand
GGTGCCAAGGGACGGAATCGAACCGACGACACCAGCATTTTCAGTGCTGTGCTCTACCAACTGAGCTACCTTGGCGTACTGCATCACTATACCATGTTCCCAACTATTCGTCAAGCCCTTTTTTGAGACTTTGGAACTGTTGGGCATACTGCCAAAATTGTCTCCAAATTGTGGCCCTGTCTCCCCAACATAAAACGTAGAGTTTGAACTAACGCACCTATTATAACATAAATACCAAATCACACTTTACATTTTATTCAATAATCTATAATCCAAAACCTTTAACAATGTAGGAATCCACAATTGCTAATTGCAGTGATTATTTTTCAGCATATTGTTTAGTTATTTTCTCCTATGTGTCATTCTGATCCATAGAATTTCACAAATAGATGTGCTACTATTCAGATCAGCTTTGATCAATACAGCTCGCAGATGTTGCGAGCACACAACTTGTATTTTTAGAACAGGAGAAGCCATTTTGTTTACGCTCTATAAGCAACGCATTGGGCAATATTTCCAGCAGCATCGTGTGATAAGCATTGCAGTAGGACATGTCATTGTGATGATAGTCTTTGCAGCTACCTTATTTGGAAATGGTCTTGGAAAATCACTTGGTGGTGTCTTTGCATACGCATCATGCCCGACAGGAGATCAAGCCCATACAGTTGTCAACGGCGAGACTCTGAGTAGCATCGCAATGAGCAATAATATGGCATGGCAAAGCCTCGCACAGCACAATAATATTGGTAATGCTAACTTGCTCTATCCAGGCCAGACTATTTGTTTGCCAAGTGCAGGCTCCGGTGGGCACGCTCCTATAAGTCCAGCTCCGTCTTACGGACCCACAGGTAATAGCAATCCTTACCCCTACGGACAATGCACCTATTGGGCCGATGAACGCTACCATACGTTGCGCGGTGTTTATGTTCCTTGGATGACCAACTCAGATGCTTGGAAGTGGACCATGCGAGCAAACGAGTACCACTGGAACGTTTCTAGTACACCCAGCATCGGAGCAATTATAGATATACAGCCATGGACTCAAGGAGCAGGAGGCTATGGACATGTTGCAGTCGTGGAAAAGATTCTAGCTAATGGCCACGTTCTGACCAGCAACATGAACTGGGGTAATGGCGCTAACGTTAGCTATGTGGAATTCGCTCCAGGCACAGGTGTCACCTTCATTACCCATTAATCAAACAACAGTAAGGCTAGATGTGATAGCTATCTAATGTTATGATATTAGAATGTCTTTGACAGAGAAAGGCAAGAAATATCCACATCTGGCCTACTTCATCCATATCATCCACAATGCTCGGAAGTTATCCACAAGAAATCCACAAATGTGGATAAGTTAGTTCCATGCATGAACTTGTGAATTTCGAGCGAACCATACTATCCGTAACGAAGACAAACGAGAAAGTTTCTGATGAAAAGAAGCATGTATCCTAGAGTAATAAAACTGGAGTGCCTCTTCCCATCAGAAGAGGCACTCCATCAATTCTTCACATTCCAATCTCACTGAAGCAGGGATTAGTCCAGGTAATCTTTTAGCTTCCGACTCCGGCTAGGATGACGTAACTTACGTAAAGCCTTGGCCTCAATCTGACGGATACGCTCACGAGTGACATGGAACTCTTTGCCAACCTCTTCGAGAGTACGGCTACGACCATCATCCAGACCAAAGCGCAACTGCAGCACCTTACGCTCACGCTCAGTCAGACTATCCAACACATCTTCAACCTGCTCCTTGAGCAACTGGTGGCTAGCAGCCTCAGCTGGAGCCAAGGCCGTGTGATCCTCAAGGAAATCACCCAGGTGACTATCATCCTCTTCACCAATAGGAGTTTCCAAGCTAACAGGCTCCTGACTGACCTTAATAATCTCACGCACCTTCTCGGCACTAATCTCCATCTGTTCAGCAATCTCTTCGGAAGTAGGTTCGCGTCCTAAATCCTGCAACAAACGACGACTAATGCGGATCAACCGGTTAATTGTCTCAACCATGTGCACAGGGATACGAATGGTACGAGCCTGATCAGCAATAGCACGGGTAATGGCCTGACGGATCCACCAAGTGGCATAGGTACTAAACTTATATCCCTTAGTATAATCAAACTTTTCAACAGCACGGATCAAACCAATATTACCTTCCTGGATTAAATCCAGCAAGTTCATACCACGTCCAATATACTTCTTAGCAACACTCACGACGAGACGGAGATTAGCCTCGGTCAAACGGCGCTGAGCTTCCTCGCCCTCTTCGAGAAAGCGGCGATTTGGTGCTACCCTGAGACGGTCTGCCCGCAAACGCTCCATCTTGCCGCGCTCCATAATCTGAGCCAGACGAACTTCCTCCTCTGCTGTTAACAGAGGCACACGACCAATCTCGCGCAGATACATACGTACCGGATCATCTAAACTGCTCTCCAGATCAGCAATAGCAATGCCAAAGCCATCCTGGAGTTCTTCCCACTTGGGTCCGACTAGCAGATCGGCATCAACTTCTATCATCTCATCAGGGCCAGGTTCCCAATCTGCTGGCGGCTCTTTTGGGTCCAGGGCATCCATAGGCTCTTCGTCCTGTAGTTTGAGCAGGTCAAAATCCTCATTACCATCAATAGGCTTGACAAGCTTCCCACTGACAGCAGTAGCATTATGGCCTACAGTACCAATATTAAAACCATCTTCTGCATCATTCAACATGGACTCTTCAAAAGCTTCTAGAGAAAATACGTCTCGTAGTTGCCCTGCACTAATACGATCACTTTTGACCCGATCAATTACATCTTGTTCTCGATTCACCATTCTGGCATCCCCCTTCAGGAAACAGGCCTACGATGACAAACAATAAGATAGAGCCAATTCCTGCTTTCTTCATTCCGAATTATAGTAAATGATTCCAAAATACTTGCCAGACCTGATCCGCTGGATTCTGGCTTACAGGCATCACATGGCAGCTGTATTACAAGGTTGAACGTTACAACGTCCTAGCCTTGTAAATGGGTTGAAGTATAGAGAGTACGCAAGAGCCTTTGATATTCAAAAGCTCGTTGCCGAAGTAGCTTCTCACGGGGTTTATCGCCCGCGTCAGCGGCTTCTCTTATAAGATATTGTAACTCTGTATTTAATTGTAATAGTCGCATGCGCCTGAGCCGAGCGGCACACTGTTCAGCCTCACTCACCAGCTTAGCTCCGTCTTGCAGAGGCTTCGACTCAATGTTTTTCATCACCCTGGCCACTGTAGGCAACAGAACCGAGGGCACAAACTGCTCAAAGGGTTGAAGTGTGGGGGAAACATCACGTTGATACACAGAGTTGAGTATATGGTACAACTCTCGCGTGTCTGTCCCAGCGAAGTCACTATCGTTTATTATACCACAAACATGTGGACTCAGCCCAGGATTTTGCAAGAGTAGCCCAATAAGGTAGTCCTCCCATTTTAGCGCATTTATCTTGTCCTTGTCAAGTCCAAGTCCTTGGCGCTGCAAAGCGTCCATTTGGGGCACTTGTTCTCGGTCGTCTTCTGTTAGTCCGACCGTTGTCCCATTAGTACTACCCCTCCCATGCGTCTGTGTATGTGTATCACTCCACTTACTTGTTTTTCCAGTAAAATCGGCGGTTACGCCTGCCATATTATTCTCACGAAGCACACGCTGTAATGCATCGTACAGGTTACGCTCTTCTACCCTGATCATACCAGCAAGCTTACGCACATATTCGTCTCGCTTGATACGATTGCTAATCATACCAATTACAGGCAATAAGCGTTCGGCAGCCTCAGTCTTGCCATTAGGTTCACGCAAATTGAGATCTGCAGTTTTTACCACAAAGAAGTAGTCGATTAGTGGTAAGGGATGAGCAACGGCATAGAGCCAAGTTGATAGATCATGCCTGATCACTTCATCAGGATCTTGTCCCTGTGGTAATTGCAAAACATTAATTTCTGCGTTCACCTGCTCTTCCAGACGAATAATACCGCGTGGTTGCTGCCGGCTAGACTTCTTGGACTGCCCTGCAGGACCGCCTTGACGACTTCCCGTTCCATCCGTCTTGCCACCAGCTAAGGGAACAGGCACAACTGTACGATCGAAACCCTTAAGGGCCTCCTGGATGCCTCGCTCCGTTGCTGCATTTCCAGCATCATCAGGATCAAGCGCCAGGGTTACTTGTTTCGTGAGCTTCTTTAGTTGTTGAATGTGCCTTTCAGTAATAGCGCTGCCTATACACGCTACAGTCTGTTTCGTCCCATACTGATGAGCAATAAGAGCATCTATATACCCTTCTACTATAACCACTTGTCCAATTTGTTTGATTGCATCTTTCGCCATATCGATGGCATATAACACGGTATTTTTTTCAAAAAGTAAAGTCTGTGGAGAATTCAAGTACTTAGGTTTTCCATCCCCTAATGCACGCCCACCGAAACCGATGACTTGTCCACGTAGATCACGAATAGGAAAGATCACTCGGTGACGAAAGTAATCGTAGATGCCATTATGTACCCCCGGCTGATCTTCGCTTTCACGCCAGCGTGCCAACCCACCCGAGACCAGTTCGTCCTCTGTATATCCACGATCGAGTAAGTAGTTTGAGAGATCATCCCACTGCTCACTTGCATAGCCAAGACAAAAGGCAACGACCGTATCCGTAGAGATACCTCGCTCTTGCACATAGGCTCTCGCTTGGCTTGCATCTTTAGATCGCAATAGCATCTGGTGAAACCAGAGCGATGCTTCTTCATTTAACTTCAGCAGCCGTTGCTTGGCAACGCTGATTTCGCGATCTTCTTCTGTATGCTCGCCACGTTCTTCAACTGAAACTCCCGCTTTTTTGGCTAGATAGAGCAAGGTCTCATAAAAGTCTAGACCTTGCTGTTTCTGTACGAAACTGAAGATATCTCCACCTTCGTTACAACCAAAACAATGCCAAGTCTGGGTCTCTCTGAAAACATAAAACGAGGGAGTACGCTCATTGTGAAATGGGCAAGTTCCCTTGAGAGACTTTCCAGCTCGCTGTAGGTCTACTACTAGACCAATCTCATCTGCAATATCTACTTTTGCTTTGATTGCTTCAATGGTCGAAGTCATCTCTTAACGGTAGCCTCAAAACTTGAACCGTGCTTCTTCACAAAGCTTACAGAAAGACTCTCCCTGTTTGTCCCACACAATATAACGATTAATGGTAACATAAGTCGCACTGACAGGGACAAATAGATAAATCAGCGAAAGCTGTATACTTAATTGTACTGCCTATGCCCAGAAATTAGAGAGATGGATAGGAATTTTGGGTCTACCAGATGATTTTAGTGTGAGACGTAGCAATAGCAAGTGCACAGGGTGATATTCGCTTGTGAAGTTTCTTTTTTCCCAGCCAAGAAAAACTTATCCACAGTCCTATACTACTATTATATATATCTTTTATTATAGATATATGTAATTAGTAGTAGTAGGGACTGTGGATAAGTGGATAACTCTTGGTATGACCGCTTTTTTGGCCCCAACTTTCTTAGCCCTCAGACCGCTTCTAGAGCCATTTTATCCATTGCTATAGATGTTATCCACATGGCCATTTAGGCAGGTAAAAACTGTGGATAAGTTGGGGATAAGTTGGGGATAACTTATCCACATTGGCATCTTTCATGAAAATTTTTTCAGAAAACTAGTGTGCTTATCCACAGGATATCCACAGCTTATCCCCAACTTATCCACAGGATATCCACAATTATCCACAGCTTTTTGTGAGTGTGGATAAGTTATCCACATTGATTGTGGATAAGTGGACAATGAGTTGAGTCGAATCATAGCAACCTCACGGAAAGGTCACGGAAACCTCACGAAAAGGTCACGAGCGATATAGCCGGCTATATAACATGTGGATAGTGTGGATAAGTTATCCACATTGATTGTGGATAAGTGGACAATGAGTTGAGTCG
>CBJMBI010000255.1:0-5947 GCA_966427955.1 uncultured Ktedonobacterales bacterium | reverse complement strand
TCAAAGATCAGCCGCCTCCAGGAAGATTTACCCGAAGTCTACCAGCAATTTCAGGAGATTGCACAGCGCCTGGAGAAACACTATCGCGATATGCAGGATCTAGAGTTCACCGTTGAAAAGGGACGCCTCTACATGCTGCAAACACGCTCGGCCAAGCGCAATGCACAGGCCGCAGTTACGGTCGCTGTCAATATGGTCGAGGAAGGCTTGATTACTCCAGAAGAAGCCGTCAAGCGCGTTGAGCCGCTACAGGTCTATCAGTTGTTGCTGCCACGCTTCGATGAGTCTGAGAAGAGACGTGCAGAGAAAGAGGGTCGCCTGCTGGCAAAAGGATTGAATGCCTCCCCAGGTGCAGCCTATGGTAAAGCCATCTTCAATGCCGATCGCGCTGAAGAGCTTGGTAAAGCAGGTACACCCGTTGTACTAGTTCGTCCTGAGACCAGCCCTGATGATGTCCACGGCATGCTTGTCGCTAAAGGCATCTTAACTGCACGCGGTGGTGCCACTAGCCATGCAGCAGTTGTAGCTCGCGGCCTTGGTCTACCTTGTGTCGCTGGTTGTGAAGAGATTCGCGTTAACGAGGCAGAACATCTCTTCCGTGTCATTGGTTCTGACATCGTGATCAAAGAGGGTGATGAGATCTCAATTGACGGCGCCACTGGTGAAGTCTTCGCTGGTATTATCAAGACGGTTGATCCCGACTTTGAGAAAGAGACAAATCTCAAGAAACTGCTCGAATGGGCCGACCAGTTCCGCACACTTGGTGTCTGGGCCAATGCAGACTATCCACGCGATGCCCAACGTGCAGTCATTTTCGGAGGTGAGGGCATTGGTCTTTGCCGCACAGAACATATGTTCATGGAGCAAGAGCGTCTACCCATTGTGCAGAAGATGATCCTAGCAAAGACCAAAGAGGAGCGCCAAGCAGCTCTTGATCAGTTACTCCCCTTCCAGCGCAGTGACTTCAAAGGGCTCTTCGAAGCGATGGTCAATCCCAAGACGGGTGAGTGTTATCCAGTCGTTATTCGCCTGATTGACCCACCATTGCATGAGTTCTTGCCCTCATACGAGGAGTTGCTCGTTGAAGTTACCCGCCTGGAAACTGTGGGTGGACATGAAAAAGAACTCAAAGAGAAACGGGCTATGCTCGAAGCAGTGGGAGCCATGCGAGAGATGAATCCCATGCTTGGCCTCCGAGGTTGTCGTCTGGGACTGCTCTTCCCTGAAATCAATGTCATGCAGACACGTGCAATCCTCGAAGCAGCAGCCGAGCTAGCAGCTCAGGGTAAGCACCCACACCCCAAGATCATGATCCCGCTTGTTGGCCATGTCAACGAACTGAAGGAGGTCCGCCGCCAGCTTGAAACTGTTGCCGCAGAAATTGCTCAGAAAGCGGGAGGCAAGATTGACTACAAGTTTGGTACCATGATCGAACTCCCGCGCGCTGCCCTAACCGCCGATCAGATCGCCTCCGTAGCCGAGTTCTTCAGCTTCGGTACCAATGACCTGACCCAGACCACCTTTGGCTACAGCCGAGATGATGCCGAGGGTAAATTCTTGCTCAAGTATGTCGAAGGTTTACAAGCTCCAGGACTGAAGGAAAATGTGAAGATTCTGCCCGCCAATCCATTCCAGACACTGGACTGCGAAGGCGTTGGTCAATTGGTTGCCATGGCCGCTGAAAAGGGTCGCAAGGCCAATCCTAACATTGAGCTAGGCATCTGCGGTGAGCACGGCGGAGATCCCGACAGTATCGCCTTCTTCCACCAGGTTGGGCTTGACTATGTCAGCTGCTCACCCTTCCGAGTACCCGTTGCCCGTCTAGCTGCCGCTCAGGCTGCACTGAGCAAGAGCGAGAAGGACAAGTAAGCTCTTCTCCTGAAATAGAGACAAGTGAGTCTCTAATACAATCAAGAAAGCGGTGCTGTAGAACTACGGCATCGCTTTTCTACATATGTGAACCAGACCTCCCTTATCAGGAGAAATTTGAGGGCATGTTTTGACCCAAGTGCAGTTGACAGGAAACCCTCTCACCAGACTCTACCCCAGCCCCGCATTGCGAGCACGAATGATGGCCTCAGCCCGACCAGCCACTTGCAACTTACTGAAAATGCTGGAGACGTGGTTGCGCACCGTTTTGGGACTGAGCACCAACTTTTCAGCAATGGTCGCATTCGTGTAGCCTTGCGTGATCAAGACCAGGATCTCACGCTCACGCTTAGTCAGCTCAGGAAAGATTGGACTAGGTTCGGGAGGTTGTGGTGCTCCAAAATACTGCATCAACCGCCTAGCGATGGCTGGGCTAAAGATCGCCTCTCCACTGTTGACAGCACGAATCGCCCGGATCATCTCTTCTCCCTGCACCCCTTTGAGCAAATAGCCTCGTGCCCCAGCTTGCATGGCAGCAAAGACCGAATCGTCATCATCGGACATGGTAAGTACAAGAACATTGATGTGTGGCATCGCTGCGAGAAGACGACGTGTGGCATCAATGCCATTCGTGCTTGGCATATTGAGATCCATCAGGACGATATCAGGCAAAAGCTCTGCGGCAAGCCGAATAGCCTCGTCCCCGGTCGTAGCTTCTCCCACCACCTCGGTAGCTGGCTCAGCAGCAAGCAATGCACGCAAGCCAAAGCGAAAAACCGGATGATCATCAGCAATCAAGATGCGAATGCGCTCTTCCATACTAGGCTTCCTTTCTCTCGTGTACGACATGGTCACGGCAACCCTCAAGATACAGCGGCAGTTGGACACTCACACGGGTACCACCGACTGAGAGCGGTCCAATTGTACAGGTCCCTCCAAGTTCGGTAGCTCGCTCACACATAGAGGCAAGCCCTACACCAGTTCGAGCAGCTTGTGGTAGACCCACGCCATCATCAATAATCTCCAGACAGAGTGACTCAGCTATACTGAAGCGAACGGTACAACAATTAGCTCGGGCATGACGTACGACGTTGGTCACCGCCTCCTGGACAATTCGATAACAGGCAACTTCTACGGCTGCAGAAAGAGGGGGCAGGGGCTCGACTGCCTCCAGAGTAAGCGTGATACCACTAGCCTGATACTGGGTGAGCGATTCGCGTAGTGCAGCTAGCAGCCCAAGATCGTCGAGTGCAGGAGGACGCAGAGCATAGACCAGACGGCGGATGTCACTAATAGCTTCCTGTGCATGCACTATAGACTGGGTGAGCAGAGCTTCAGCCCTATCAGGTTCTTGTCGCAGCAGCTTGCGCACCGCTTCCAGGGTAAGGATCTGGCTGGCAAGTTGAGGGCCAAGACCATCATGCAGATCACGACGCAAACGACGCCGTTCCTCTTCACGGGCGGTGACTAGCCGCTCTCGGGAGCGTTGCAGATCAGCAGTAAGGCGCACCGTGTGAATAGCAACACTGGCTTGTCGAGCAAGGTCATCAAGCAAGCGGCGGTCGGCCGGGCTAAAGGTTTCTCCTGGACTGCGTGCCGCCAGAAGTAGCTCACCTATCAGCTCAGTCTGATAGACCAGCGGGAGACGTAACGAGATGTCCATCTCCCCTTCACCGTATGACGCTGCAATAATCAAGGCACCCTCCTGCATTAAGCTAATCGCCACATAGGGAAGTTTGAGTGCCTGGGCCACGGTTTCAACTAAAACAGGCATAACCTTCTCAGTGGCCAATGTTGCCTCCAAACGTTGTCCTAGATGCGAGAGCACTGTATATGGATCATCGCGCTCACCAAACATTAGGTGATTCACAGCATGTTGGAGGCGATCTTTGAGTGGTTGGAAGAACACAGCGATCAGGATAGCAGCAAAGAGCGAAACGATTGGGTGTCCTTGTGCCTGGAAAAGTGCGCCAAGTGAGA
Organism: uncultured Ktedonobacterales bacterium; assembly: GCA_966427955.1. Classification (GTDB taxonomy): domain Bacteria; phylum Chloroflexota; class Ktedonobacteria; order Ktedonobacterales; family Ktedonobacteraceae; genus DASYAN01. The sequence continues at coordinate 2,098 of CBJMBI010000255.1, read as the reverse complement.
TTGGGATCAGCACGTATAGCCCCACGACGCAGGCAGTGAGGATTCCGTAGACCAGCGTGCGGTTGATGATGAGATCAATATCCCAGAACCGATCACGCAAAATCGCGAGTCCGAAGGAGAGTGGGAGGGGGAAAAATAAAAGGACGTTGAGAATAAAGAGAAGCGGTGGGGAGAGTTCGGTGAACAGATGGAGTACAGGGAAGATGAGTGGAACGGCATACAATCCCAGACTTCCCCTGATCAGCCCTACGCAGGAGATTGCTAAGGAGAAGACAATCCACTTGGTTTGCTGGCGCTCCACAGGACTAGATACTCGTTGGTACCGGAAGATCTGTGCTCCCAGAAGACAGATGACAATCCCAACGAAGCCGATGATAGCGAGAACGCTGAGCAGGACAGGCCAATGAGAGAGGCCAAAGGGCGCATCAGAAAAGACGAAGCCAACGTCGATCAGAATCCACCCAATGAATAGCCAACGCGTCCAGCGCGGGACAAACCGTCCATTGGGAAAAAGGGCGAACACGAGGAAGACTGTGATGTGTAAAACGCATAGAAAGCACTTCGAGGGCAGGATCCAGATTGGGTTGATGATGACAAAGGTGCTCGGATTCCCCGTACCACTTCCCACTAGCACAAATGTTATAAGCAACGCCATCCAGTTATTGGACCTGCGCCAGAAGATTACCAAAACGACCGCAAGGCAGGTTCCCGCTAGTAAGATGGTGAAGATGATGAAGAGCGCGGCGTAGCCGTCCACAGAGAGACCCAGAAACTGGAGCAGACGAGCACTCTCTGGTGTGAGTTGTCCCGGCACACACAGTTTCCTGACGCACACGTGCCGAAGACGGACTATAAAGATAGGGAAGCTGATAAGAGAGCCGCTCAAGTCGAAGAGCACCAGGGCAATCCACATCCCTTTGGCAAGGATAAGCCAGGGGATATATAAACGCATTGTGGCGCGATGTTGCTGAGTCTCGTTGGTTCTCTCCATCTGCTTAGCTAAAGGCTTCATAAGCTGCTTCTTCTTTAGAGTTCTCTCGTCAATGTTGGCCATTGGTTCACACTCATCCATATCTATTCTACCTCATCCCATGCGTCAAAGATTGGGACATGGTGTCCTAGTAGTACCTGTAAGGGCAGGACATATCCTCTCATCGGAATCAGGACACTGGTCCCATCACAAAATGGCCTTGCCTCAGGTATCCTGTAAGCAGAACCTGGGAACGAAGAAGAGCATCAAGAAGTAGGCCTAGCCTGCCCAAGATTTGACCTACGAGGCCAGCACAGAAAGACTGGACTTGCTCAACCCCATGAGGAGGATAACGTCATGGAATGGCTTCAACTCATTTTTCTGGTTATCATCTGTCTAGCCATCATAAAGATCATAGGCATTGATGATCTTGATTGGTTTTGGTTTTTGTAGCCTTCTGTATTACCCCAATAATTTGGGGAAACGCCGTCTATATTGTGGAAGGGAAAAACTTCACCTTCTGTATTCTCTCTCTATATAAAGGAGAAAGCCCTATGAAGAATGAGCAGCAACAGGACCAACAGAGTACACTCGATCATGGAAAGACACACCTGTTAGGAAACAAAACATGGCGATTTCTGTGGCAACAGTGGCATAAGAGGCTTATTATAATTCTAATATACATAGGTGCATTCATCGTCTTAGTAGCCACGGGACACTCCCCTTTAACCGTGATGACATTTCTTATCATCTCAGGGGTAGGTAGTTTGCTTGTTGAAAGGTGCACCGCCACGGCTAGCAAAGAAGCTCAAGCTATTATACGGACTCTATTCTTCTCCTTAACAATGTTCATCTTATTCACAGTAGTCTTGGGACACCCCCCTTTAATCGCGATGATCATGAGTATTCTCATAGGGGTCATATACTGGTTTGGTCTAGGGGCCACCACTAGCTATCAAAGAAGATAGATCGACGTACGGCAATTCTTTCTTCTGGAAGAAAAGGAGTTTACACATGATGCAGTCACAGTACTATTCTCCCTCCCAAGCAGCAGCACCTGCCCTGGAGTATGTGGGAGTTGGCAGGCGTTTTCTCGCAATCATTATTGATGCAATCATTCTCTTGATC
>CBJMBI010000254.1:0-5956 GCA_966427955.1 uncultured Ktedonobacterales bacterium | reverse complement strand
TCTTGAGAATACTCCTTGTTTCTTTGCCTATCCACAACTATTTCATATCTGCGCTAACCGTTGAAAAGAATTGGGGTTCCTCATTGACAGCCTATGGCCAAGGAAGCAAGTAGCTGAAGCCAAACTTGGACATCGCTGGCATAATCAAGGCAAGAGCATACTCGATATGCCAGAGAGTCAGGCCAACTGTTAACATTGCCAGGGCTATGTGGAAGATGCGCCAATAGCGAAGAATATAACGAAAGAACCTTTCTCGCTCGTGAGTTCGCTCAATTTCCTCTAAGACGCTGATTTGTTCCTCGGTATTGGGAGACAATACACTAGAATAGGCAGGTATGCTTCTCTCATTTGTGATAGTACGGTTGCTATATCGCCTCAGCTCCTGAGGGCTCTCCTCTAATGAGACATAGGCCAGATCCCAAGTCTGAAACATAGCCTGCTCTTCTGATGCTTTTGCTCCTCCTAATAAATGCCAATTAGATACACTACTCTGTGATGTCTGGGGATGGGAGAGATCTTGACTCTTTTTCACCGCAACCGCCTGCAATTTACGCGAGATTGACTCAATGCGATCCTCGCCTTGGCCTGTCTGTGCTTTGTGTGCCTCTTGCGCGATAAGTCTAGGTATCAGACGATCGAGTACACGTCCCACTATTCCACTGATCACGAGGGCTATCATTCCAAAGAGGGCATAGGTACCAGTGCGTGGATTAAAGTTCCCTCCTGCGTGCAGGAAGACCATAACCAGTGCAATCATGCCAAAGCAGACATGCCAGTTTAAAACACCATTGAGTTCTCCGAGAGACCGTTTGCGTCTACGCCTCCGGAGACTAAATGCAACTGCTGCTAGCAACATGAAGATCGTGCTGGCGAGAGCAAAGACAAGGCCAACAAAGCTATCACCTCCGCGATCATCACTTACAGAAGTGCACCATACAAAAAAACCAATACTGCTTGCAATGATGACCAGCGAAACCAAAAGACTGAACTTGTACTGACGACTGAGGTGAAAAACGGACCAGGAAGGGCTTTTTCCGGCTTTTGCAGTAAATTGCATGGCTTATATTCTCCTCATTCTGTTACAGGTAGCATTCAATCTGCATTTATTACAAGAAAATGATCATGTGGACCCTCAACATAATAAACGTCGGTATGTGCCTTTTCTTTAAGATGGCGCTGTAGGTGCCTCAAAGAAGCTTGGCAACTGGTCTGGCACACAAAAGCGAGCTTCTCGCCATGAGCCGTCTCAAGGATAAAGTCCTTGTCTGGTCCAATTGAGACAACCTCACCTGCGGCATGCATGACAACAGCACTATGCAGGCTTATTGACCCCAGCCAGGCAACTATCCAAACTGCCATAAAAGTAAGACTGCCAACGAGCAGTGATACAAAGATGGCTGCTCTTGTGCGTGTAAAAAGCATGATGATCGTTCCTCCAAATTGGAATGGCAGTTCATGGCTATCCTCTTCCAATAGCTGCAAACTGTATTGATCAAAGCTGATCGGAATGATACCATGTCTGTTTGTGAAATGCTATAAGGCATAATGAAATATAGGAGAAAAGAACTATCCATGATGAAGAAGAATCATCATGGCTAATTCGTCCAACCCAACATCAACAAGAGTGACTCTTTTGGAACAGATCATGCATGGTTGTTTGATGCAGAGACAAAGAAGCGCCGAGCATCCTGATGGACACTCGGCGCTTTTCTTGGCAAGTCAAAGGTTTTTCTATTGTCGGCGATCAACCTCGCCAACTGCTTTGCTCACATCAATAGGACTATTGAAGTTTTCTTCGCGCATTTCCTTTAGGGTGTCAATCACATCCTTATTTGCTCCCTGCTGCTGAGCATGCTTGATGAGCTCATCCTTCTTTGCTGGATAATTAATTCCCTTGAGGCACTTTTCAACCTCGGCAGGATTGGCATAGGGCATAATTTTGACCTCCTTTTTTGTCTTAGAATAGTTTCCATAGTAAACACGAATCTTCTTGCTTAAGTGTTACAGTGCCTATTGGGGAAGTTGTTTGAGGAATTGCTCCAAGGCATGCTAGGTATTAGGAGTCTCAGTATTCTCCATAGGTTTAATGATAGGGAGAGTAAATGTGAAGGTGCTCCCTTCACCGAGGGTACTCTCAGCCCAGATGTGTCCACCATGAGCTTCAACAATATGACGAGCGATGGCAAGGCCAAGGCCTGTTCCTCCACCACCAGGTCCAATGAAGCCTACTTTAGCACGTGCCCGATCTGTTTTATAGAAACGTTCAAATATACGCGGCAACTCTTCGGTGCGAATACCAACTCCGGTATCACGAACAAAGAAGTGCTGACTGGAAGCATTTGCCGGAAGCGCCGTTCCAATAGTGATTTTGCCTCCTAAAGGAGTGAATTTAATGGCATTGTGTACCAGATTAACAAGGACCCGCGTAATCTGTCTGCTATCCGCAGCTACCAGGGTACTTTCCTGTTGAATGTCAGTACATAATTGTACACGACGGCGCTGGGCTAGTGTTAACATGCGTGCCATTGCTTCACGCACCAGGGTCTCTGCCTTGGTTGGCTCGATAGTCATTAAGGTCTGGCCCGATTCCAAGAGAGACAATTCGAGAAGTTCCTCCACGAGTTCGCTAAGATACTGTACCTCAGTTTCGATCTTTTCTACGAACTCATGGGCACGGCCAGGGTCCATATCAATCACATCTTTAAGCGTTTCTGCAAGCAGACGGGCGGATGTGAGTGGAGTACGCAACTCGTGTGAGATATTGGCTAGCAAGTCACGCTGCATACGCTCTAGACGACGAATTTCGGTCAGGTCTTCAATGATGATAGCGAAATAGCAATGAGTGAGCGGTGATACTGATATCTTCCAGAGGATATCGGAAGTATCTTTCTCATATCTGCCCTTCTGCCTACTTGCTGTTTGTATGCTTTCTCTAACAAACTGGATGGTAGCAGGATCATGAATGACCTGATCGAGCGGCATACCTTGTAATGAGGAAGAGGAGGATGTAGATAGCTGCAAGCCTGGTTGATTGCAGTAACGGATAATAAGCAAATGATCAACGATGAATACAGGTAATGGAAGCGCTTCTAGCAGACTTATAGAGACAGTTTTGTAGTCGATAGTAGGATCACTCAAGAGTACCTCACGGATATGAATGCAATAATGGCTATTGACAAAATGAACATGTAAAAATGGCGAGAGGGTTACGGGATTAGATTGTCATCAACTTCTAGAGAAGAGTATAGCACAGTCAGTAGAATAATGCCAGTAAATTAGAGGCCAAGCTTCTATGGGCCAACCTTACGTTGACCTGAACTAGTAAGATGGAGAGGGTTGGGTTCCAATTAAAGCGAAACGGTTTGGCAGGATGCCAGAGGAACCGATAGTCATTTCTGGAAAGAGGGAGAGTCATGACTCAGCCTACCGACCTCGCGGTGGTGTCATGCCACTTCAACCCTTGCAATTATAAATCACGAGACTGCAATTTACTTCGCTCTATGATAGCACTTACGGACCAAGCTGTTCCACTCTATCTCGCTCATCTTGTCTTCACCAATCAGAACTCAGCAATTCAGATGCCAACTGTAACGGTACTTAAATTCCGAGGGCGTGATATCTTATGGCACAAAGAACGGCTTCTTAATCTCCTTATTGAGAAGCTGCCATCGAAGTACACCAAGGTAGCATGGATCGATGCTGATATTCTCTTTCCCGATTCCCGTTGGTTTCAATGGACATCCGAGCTACTTGATACCTATGACTTAATCCAATTGTATGATCGGATCGAACAGCGTGACAATGACGGGCAACCGATAGCAGAACTGACTGGATTAGCTGCATACATCTCTTCAGGCAAGCCTCAACCGTTCAACTTCGATTTGTCTCGCACATGGCCAGGGTTGGCATGGGCCGCGAAACGTCAGCTCCTGGCGACTCATGGCTTATTTGATGCAATGATTGTTGGCGGTGCAGATACGTACATGAGCATAGCTGCATATGGGCAAGTCGGAGCTGAATGGCACCTGAACCAGCTCGCTCCCAAACTCAGGGAAGCGTGGTCTACTTGGGCAGCGTCATTCTATCGAGACATCCAAGGAAGAGTTGGTTTTGTTCCAACTCCTGTCATACAATTAGGACATGGCACGAGGATGAATAGACGCTATGTTGATCGTATGCGAATACTGACAACATACGACTTCGATCCAAAAAGCGACATTGCTCCTGATGAGTATGGAGTGTGGCAATGGGCAACACACAAACCCCTTCTTCACCGTGCTGTGCGTGATTACTTCGAATCGCGAAGAGAGGATACATTTGGCAAGGACGCTCTGAGGTCTCACACATGAATATGGCTTCCTCTTTTGGGTGGCAAGAGGGCCGTAGTACCTCGATCCTAGCACGCCTGCATCGTGCTATCGATCGCTACGAGGCAGTTGGCTGGCACCACCGCGCAAAGGCTGTGAATGAACTCCTCCATCGTATTTCTTTGCAACAGACCCCTGCTAGTTGGCACGAGATTGAAAAGTTCCTCATGGGAGACCGCATATCTTTGGGCCACTATGGAGATGCCGTGCCCCGTCACCGACGAGCACTCTTCTCACCCAAACCACCAGCGGACCACTATATTGGTTGTGACGACCTTTGTGTCGTCTCTTGTTTCTTTAATCCATGTCGATATCGCTCGCGTGTACGGAACTTTGAAGTGTTTGCTGCCTCCCTTTCAAGATCTCCTGGAGTTCATTGGCGAAGTATCGAATGCGCCTTTGGCAATGCAGACTTCATGCTCAAGCCATCGGATCATATCTTGCGTGTTCGGTCCAAGGGTGTTCTGTGGCAAAAAGAGCGTCTGCTCAATCGCTTGATTGTGAGCCTTCCAGATGTCTTTCAAAAAGTCGCCTGGGTTGATGCTGATGTTCTTTTCTCCAATCCATCTTGGATCGTTGACGCATCGGATGCACTTGATGATTATCCGGTGGTCCAGCTTTTTACTACTCTTCGACAACGTGATGACAGGCTTGGCGGCGATGGTATGGACATCTTGGAGTCTTTTGCATCTCTCTATCAACAAGATCCGGATAGTGCTCTTGGACCGACATACTTTCATCACGGTCATACAGGCATTGCATGGGCAGGACGTCGAGAATGGATAGAACGCTACGGTCTCTACGATTGTTGTTTGTCGGGCACAGGAGATCACTTAATGGCACATACCTTTATTGGTGATTGGCAACCCGGCTGCATTGGTATTGGGCAAGGACCTGCCTATCTTCATTTTGTGCAGTGGAGTGAGCGCGTTTATCCATCGTTGAGGGCAAGACTTGGTGTTGTGCCAGGCCAAGTCACCAGCCTCTGGCACGGCCCCTTATCTGCTCGTGACTATTACGGTGCCATCTGTGCTCTGCGAAATTTCGGGTTTGATCCACTAACTGATCTGAGGCTGAATGAGGATGGTTGCTGGGAATGGGCATCAGACAAGCCGGAGTTGCATCGATGGGCCTCCAACTACTTTTTTCGTCGTCGAGAAGATGAGTAGTTTGGGAAAGTGAAAGAGGGACTATACCAATAGCAAGAGATAAAAAATGAGCAAGCCTGGAGCGAAATTGTACTTTTCTCGTTCCAGACTTGTTCTCGGTGGCCTACTTTGGGTTTGTGAAGGACTACTTCCCCCTGTGTAGGTCTGCGCCAAGTCCTTCGTTGCGCGGCCCTTCGTTTCGCTTGCAATTTATCGCGCTCCTACACCCCTTGGCGGCCCCCAACTTTCGTGGCGCCCTACTCATTGGAGACAAAGATAGTATGCCATGAAAATTGGCAAATGACAAGACCCCTTTCATCGGGATAATTGCTCTCATTTTTGGTGCGGCCTAGCAGGCGGATCTACACGGTTGAACTTTGTACAGCCTCATCAGTATAAAATGGCTTGCCAACAGCGTTCGTGAAATGAAATTGGATTTTG
>CBJMBI010000253.1:0-5957 GCA_966427955.1 uncultured Ktedonobacterales bacterium | reverse complement strand
ACGGGGACACTAGTACTCCCTCGCGCCTCGCTATAGTATGCAGCTAGACTCGCTGCCTGCTCGATGGTACTGCGAGGGACCTCTCGCCCAGCGGCTTTGATAATGACATGTGCACCAGCGACACCACGAGCGTGTAACCAAATATCATTGGCAGTAGCCTGATGAAATGTCACATCTTCGTTCTGGCGACTATTCTTGCCAATCAAGATGGTAAAACTTTCTCGGCTCTGTACATATAAGGGCAAACCACCACCAGGAGGCGTTGGTTTGCCCTTAGTTGGTTTGCCCTTTTTCCCTTTTTTAGCAGCCTTCTGAGCCTGCTTATCGAGGACAGACTTCCCACGCATATAGCCAGCAGTCTGTACCTCAGCCTTAACAAGAGCAATCTCAGTTGCATTATCAGCCAGCATCAGATCTGCCAGTAATTGCTTAATTGTTGCCAACTCAGCATGATTCTGCTCAATTTGCTCCGGTACAAGTTCAAGTGCACGACGGAGCTTATGATATTTGTTAAAGTAGCGATTGGCATTACTTATAGCGTCAAAACGAGGATCAAGTGGCACTTTGACAACAGGAAGAGAACCATCTTCAGTAAAGTAGTTCTGCAACTCAACAGACTGCTGACCTTGCTGGATCTCATGCTGGTATGCAAGCAATAAATCGCCGTACAGCCGATATTGCGCCGCCTCTTCTGAAGCAGCCATCTCCTGTTGCAGGTGTTCAGCCTTGCGTTTGCAACGATCTTGCTGCGCCTGCAAGACTTTACGGATCGGTGCACGCAAACTTTCTAATGCATCACGCCACTCAGCACGCCCATAATACTCGTCAAGCAAGACATTAATAGAGGATATCGGTCTCGCTTGGACAGCAGACACCACAGTATATTGCTCAAGCATATATGGAGCAAAGGCTATAGGAAATTTCTGAGCATGTGCAGGAATGTCGGATGCTTCTGACACAAGACGTTCGATAAGTTGGGGCTGCCAATGATGACTATCATATAAGGTTGCAAGGTCATGTACATTCCAGGCCAGTTCCTCCCAGGTTGCTTCATTAGCACATTCTAGGAGAGTCTCGGTATCTTCTGTCGTACGAAAAACGGCCTCACAGGCCAGTAGAGGACTCCAACCAAGTAGATGTCTGGTGAGCAATTGCCAGAGTTTCGGCTGCTCTGGCTTACGTGCCGAATTTCTCCCCGCTGTTTCTGGTAGAGATTTTAGTGTATCAGAGTTAACTTCGCTAGCACAGGTCAATAGTTGGGCCGCTGTAACGCTTGTGGGTTCTAGACGAGGCAATGTCTGACCAGCAAACACGCGCTGCTGCGGTGGCGGTGGCACATACGGCACTCCAGGGGCAATGACACGGTAACGATTGATATCAGACCCAACACGTTTAAGACTACCAAGAATGATCCCCTGTTCATTGCAAAGGATAATATTGCTAACTCGCCCCATGATCTCTAGAATGAGACGAAACCGCACACGCTCCTCGCTATCAGGATTGCTCCGATAGCCAACAAGAATCTCAAGGACACGTTCCCACCGTGGTTGTTCAATCAACTCGATACGTGCCCCTTCCAGATGCTTACGCAATAACATGACAAATGGAGGAGGCTCACTGACAATCTTTTGCGGTTTCTGTGCAGTCAAGTGCACTCGAGCAAATTGTGGGTGAATTGAGAGATAGAGCCAGCGGTTCTGCCCTGCTTGCCTTAAACCCTGCTCTCTGCTAGCACGATCAAGGGCATAACATTGAATGGCAATAGCATGCTCAGTTGGTTGAATAATAGTGTCAATGCGGGCCCCTATCAGCAACATACGCCATTCATCAGCGATAGCAGCCAGGGTCATAGCGTCTATATGCATAATTCTGAAAAATTCTGCGCTCCTTGTTCCATCCTTTGGATCATACACTGAAAGCCGATCCAAGGTCAAGGGCAACTGTTCCAACATTGCAATTGTAGTAGCCTCCTGCACAAACACCATCTCTTCTTAGGAGTGCATTAGCCTCATTACTACAACAATTAATTACAGTTGTGATTTTTAAGCTTCTCTTCAAATTTCAGGCCCAAATACTAAGCAGTGGCATTAGAAAGAGACGGTGTTGTACAATAGTATTGTGGGCATTGTTATCCTAAAGGCTGTTGCATGATAATAAGCAACAGCTCTTTCTGCTCATTATTGCAATGACGCATAAACTGTAACAAGGTTGGTATTGTTTGTATATTCACTTGCTTGTCATATCAGCATTATCAGGGAAACAGCATGCAAATTGAAACACAACACACATTCCTTCATGAGATATCTCATCCAGATCATAAGCAGGGATTACTTTTCGTGCTCTCAGCTCCATCTGGAACTGGTAAAGACTCGGTGATTAAAGCTTTAAAAGAGAAAGGCATGGATTTTCATGTCGTTGCTTCGGTCACTACACGCGCCCCACGTCCCGGCGAAAGTGACGGCAACCCCTATTATTTCATTAGCCCAGAAGCCTTTAACCGCATGGTCAATAACCATGAGCTTCTTGAGTACGCAAATGTCCATGGTAACTGGTATGGACAACCCACTAAGCAGATTACAGAGAATCTCAGGCAAGGACGTGATGTCTTGTTAAAAATTGATGTGCAAGGAGCAAGAACGGTTCGAGAAAAGTTACCGGGTGCAATTTATATCTTTCTCGTGCCCGGATCAACAGATGAGCTGATTGATCGCCTGATAAATCGCCAGACCGAGACGGTTGAGGAACGCAAACGTCGGCTGACAGATGCCGAATTCGAGTTATCTCAGAGGAAGTACTATGACTATGTTCTTGTCAATAGACAAGGACAACTCGATGATGCGGTTGAGAATCTGCAGGCTATTATGAAAGCCGAACATTGCCGTACACATCCACGTTACGTAGAAATAGAAATGATATAAGGAAACAAGGAGAAAAATATGAATCAAGAAGGACGCTTCGAATATTCAAAGACCACAGAGCGCAATCTAGCAATGGAACTTGTTCGCGTGACTGAAGCCGCCGCACTAAGCGCTGGACGCTGGATGGGCAAAGGTAATAAAGAATTAGTCGATCAGTCGGCAGTTGATGCTATGCGCCATGCACTTGATGGGGTCGACATGAACGGGATCGTTGTTATTGGCGAAGGTGAAAAAGATGAAGCCCCAATGCTCTATATTGGCGAACAGGTTGGTAATGGCAATCTTCCAGAAGTAGATGTGGCAGTCGACCCTGTTGATGGCACACGATTGCTCGCACTTGGTCTCCCCGGTGCCTTGGCAGTCGTAGCAACAGCCGAACGCGGAACAATGTATTCAGCTCCTCCAGGGGTCTTTTATATGGAAAAGATTGCCGTTGGGCCAGCAATGAAAAATGTGATTGACATTAATGCCCCCATTGGAGTCAATCTGGATCGTATAGCCCGTGTTCGCGACTCACATATTGACGATCTTACAGTGGTCATACTAGATCGCCCTCGTCATCAGGAAATGATCCGCCAGATTCGTGAAGTCGGTGCTCGTATCCGCCTGATCTCCGACGGAGATGTAGCAGCAGCTATCCAGGCAGCTATGGAAGATTACACAGGAGTAGATGTTCTGATGGGAATAGGAGGAGCGCCAGAAGCTGTCCTGGCAGCTGCAGCACTCAAATGTATTGGCGGAGAAATTCAGTGCAAGATTTGGCCGCGCAATGAAGAAGAGCGCGAGAAGTTTAAGGCAGATGGTATCGACATCCAGCGGGTGTATCGCACTGATGATTTGGTTAAAGGTCATGATGTTTCGTTTGCCGCAACAGGTATTACTACAGGAGAACTCCTCGACGGTGTTCAATATTTTGGCTGGGGAGCACGAACATCCTCTCTTATGATGCGTTCCCGCTCAGGTACAGTGCGCTATATTCAAGCCCGTCATAAGTGGCGTAAGAAAGAGAACCACGGAGATATTAGCTAGGTACAAGGCAGGCTCAAAAGAGTGCCCGCAGGACACCCTTTTGAGCCTGCACGACTAAGCTATCTACTTTCTAAATGCTTGATGACTGCATCAGCCACTTGCGACGTACCAACAGCAGTAGGATCGTCCGGACGAGGCTTTAAATCATAGGTCACATCCTTGCCCTGTGCAATTACTTGCATAAGAGCTTTTTCTAAGCGCTGAGCAGCATCACGTTCATCTAGATGACGAAGCATCATCACTCCGGAAAACATCATCGCCATAGGATTGACTTTATTCTGCCGAGCATACTTTGGCGCACTCCCATGGACAGGCTCAAAGATAGCATACTGGCTCCCAATATTAGCCCCCGGAGCCACTCCTAGCCCACCAATCAACCCCACCGACAAATCTGAGATAATATCACCATAGAGGTTGGGAAGCACAAGCACATCATAGAGTTCCGGCTTTTGCACCAGTTGCATACACATGTTATCTACAATACGATCTTCAAACTGAATATCAGGATACTCCTTGGCCACTTCATGTGCATTAGATAAAAATAGACCGTCCGAGACACGCATAATATTTGCTTTATGCACAGCAGTTACCTTGCGGCGAGAATTTGTACGAGCATATTCAAAAGCAAACTTGACAATGCGCCGTGTAGCCATAGTAGAGATATACTTGATACTGATAGCCGAATTGGGATCAAGTTGATGCCCTGTTGTACGGGCAATCAAGTCGATCATCTCCTGGTGTTCGGGAGTAGCACGCTGGAATTCAATTCCGGCATAAAGATCCTCTGTGTTCTCACGCACAATGACTAAGTCAACATTCTCGTAGCGGGAGCGTAATCCTTGATAGGTTTTTGCAGGTCGGAGATTAGCATAAAGATCAAGTTTTTTGCGTAGAGCAACATTTGCACTCCGTTGGCCCTTGCCTACTGGAGTTGTAATTGGACCCTTCAGAGCTACTTTAGTACGCTTTATCGACTCAATCACATCATCTGGCAGAACGGTTCCATACTTTTCTAGAGTTTCTACTCCAGCCAGACGCAAATCCCAGTCGAATTGGACTCCTGTAGCCTCTAGAACCCGGCAAGTAGCCTGGGTAATTTCGGGCCCTGTACCGTCACCAGGGATGAGCGTTACCGCATGCGGCATATAATCCACTCCTTAATCACTATCCTTCTTCTTATTGGATATTCAGGAAAGCAATAGTTGTTTAATCATCATAACACACCCATAGAACTCCTTCCAAAAATATTCCTTAGGCCGCACTTACCACGGCTTTACCTCTCTTCTTGTCTCTTAGCGCTTCTTCGCCATTGCGTTGGTAACCTTGGCCGAATCATGCCCATTGACAGCTTCATGGGTTGTTGTAGCCTGAACATTTTCATTCTGGGCATTTTCATCATCAGCTTCGGCAAGCATCACAATTGCAGATTTTTTACTTGCCTTTTTATTATTTATAGCATAAACACTATTTGAATCTGATTTTATGATTGTTTCTTCTGAAATCTTCTTCCTGCTCACGCTATACATTTCCTTGTTATGCTCTTGACTTACAGCACCTGGGCTGCTCTCTAAATTTGTTTCTCCTGAATTTTTCTTTTTACGCGTATTCTTGACTACCTTACTCTTTATCTCGCTTACTTCACTTGGCATAATATCTGAATCAGCTCTACTTGAATCTTTCTTTTTACGCGTATTCTTGACTACCTTACTCTTTATCTCACTTACTTCACTTGACATAATATCTGATCTTGCTCTACTCGAACCTTTTCTCTTACGTGTATCCTTTATTTCATTACTGCTCATTTCATTTGTTTCACTTGTATTACTCTCTAAATTTTCTTCTCCTGAATTTTTCTTTTTACGCTTATTGCTTGTTACCCTACTACGCACTCCACTTGTTTTATTTGAACTAGTCTCTGAGGTTACTTTTCCCGAGGCTCTCTTTTTACGCGTACTACGTGTTGACTGCCCATCATCACCCTGTAGTGGTTTATCCTCTCCACTCTGTTGG
>CBJMBI010000252.1:0-5958 GCA_966427955.1 uncultured Ktedonobacterales bacterium | reverse complement strand
ATGCCGCTGAGACAAGTGAGAGCAGGAGTTCTTTGGCGTGCTCTTGACTCGACGCAATACTCAGCTCGATGGTTAGCATTTGAGGCTGATTGAGATCGCTAATCGTGGTAATAAGCGCTTTTGCAAGCAACTCAAGCTGAGGAAAGCGCTTTGCTCCGAAGCAGCAAGCAGCAAGCAGCAATACAACAAACCATCTATCCCCTACGATTAAAATTGACGAGGATGTGTATTTCATGTTACTATAGACCAAACGCAGCCAATAAAGAGGAAAGACAAGGATATTTTTATGGGAAATATCGTTCCAAGTCCTCTCCGACGTCTGCGTGCAGCTGACATTGTTCGTATGGCAGGACTAGCCACAGCTTCGCTAGGACAAGAGTATTGCCGTGCTGGTGCTGTGCATAGCACGAAGCGGCAGAGTACACATATCTCCGGTCTAGTAGATGTGCAGCACACGGGCAATAGCAAGAATGGAGAGACTTTAGAGACAAGAAAACACTATCACGTGGCAGTTGATCTCAAGGCAGACGAAACGTGGGGAACTCAGTCAAGATTGAAACCAGTCGCAATTCAAGTCTGCTGTCAATGCCGACAAGATGGAAAAGGAGAGGAAGGCTCGGCTGAGGCTGAAATGAGCTTAACTTCTTCTCAGACAATGACACTTTGTTGCCACGCTGCTGCTCTCTTGTTTCAATGGCTAGTATGTCCCGCCGCTTTCATTGTTGTTCCTCCTGTATCAGTAGAAACTGATGCAACCATATCTGAACAGAGAACTGAAGTCGTGGAAAAAGATGCTGCACACAGCCAGCAGGATACAATTGCTACAAAATTGTCCTCCCCATCAACTGGTGAGAGGACAATGGGTATGAGGTTCGGTACAATTCAGCGCGATCAATCCAGCCCCCTTCTGCTAGGAGATCTCTTGGGCATCTTGGTCCAGCTAGGCCTCAGTGACCTGCGTAGCATAGCACGCGAGTATGAAATTCCTATAAATGGAATGAGCAAGCAGCAGCTAGCAGAAGCAATCTTGGAGAAACTCAAACAGCCTGAGGCTGTGCGCAGTGTAGCAGCAACATTGGAAAAGCGTCAGCGTCAGCTCCTAGCCGCTTTGACATTGGCCGGAGGTTTGATCACCGATACAGATCTACGTGGCCTATTTCAGCGCTTCTCTTTGGGCCAACCTAACCAGTTGCATGGAACTCTGGCTGCCTTGCAAGCAAAAGGGTTGCTTTTCCATGCCAGATTAAATAATTTGCCACAAAATAGTAAAGAAAACGAAAAAAAAGTATCGCTCGATGTTGATGGCTGGTATGTCCCTCAGGAAGTTCGTGCTGCTCTGCGTGTATCGATGCCTGTCACACCCTTCAATGAGATGGCAGACAACCAGAAGAAGCCTGCTTCCATCCAGAAGCTAAGTAAACCATATGGCTTGCTTGCCGATTTGCTGCTGGTTGCACATGCTCTGGATGGCTATCAGCTCAAAGCGGATAATGAGTGGTCTGCACCAGATGTAATCATGCCCGTTGCTAGCCCTCACTCATCCAATTTTCATTCAACTGATGGCTCCGCTCCATTGCCTCCACCAATTGACATGCCCTCCAGCATGTTGCTTTCGTCACTCCAAGAGGTTGTTGAACGCTCACCAGAGTTTCTACGCTTCGCCATCCGTTTGTTACGATTAGCCGGTTTCCTATATAAAGACCAGGATGATGAAGGAAGGCTTTCTTTGCGAATGCTGCCCAATGTGGCCCAGTTGTTGCTTGGTCCTTCCCGAGTCGAGACACTAGACCATCTTTTTGAACTGTGGCTCTCACAATCATCTTATGGGGAACTCTTTGAATTACAAGATCATGGTCTCCGCTTACGTTGCCGAGCAAATTCACGTAATGTGCCTATTCTACGTTCCAGTGAGCTAGATGCTGAGAATAGCGCAGCACGCCAGGCAATTATTGCTTTGCTAGCCCAAGCCCCTCTTAACCAGTGGCTTAGTTTTTCAGCCTTTGTGCGCTTTGTCTATCGTCTAAATCCATACTTCTTGCAACGGCAGAGTCGCCTCTTCCCCACTCCTCATTGGTGGATTGAGCAAGATAATGGACGTCCATTACGTCCTTTACAGCTCAATGACTGGCTGCAAGCAGAATCTCTTTATTTGGAGCGTTTCCTCTGTGGTCCTCTTTACTGGTGGGGAATCTGTGACCTGATCACTACTGAAGCTGGCAATTTGCTTGCTTTTCGCTTGACACCCTTTGGCAATCAAATGGTGAATGAAGCAAAGCCTACAGAAGAGGTTACTGTCCAGGATGATAATACTCAATCCGAAGCATTAAAAATACTAGATGCTAACGAATTGCTCGTCGCTTGTTCAGCACAAACATGGCAGATTATTGAGATATTAGAAGCGTTTGCAGAGAAGGCTGGGGTACGCTCTGACTGTCTCTGCTATCGCCTGACACCAAAATCGCTGGGACATGCACTCAGTTGTGGTCATCGCTCAGAAACACTCCTGAACCTCTTACGCAATGTTGAGGCTAAGTCCCCATCTGACAATGCTCGTTCCCAATTGCTGACAAGAATTGAACAATGGATGGCTAACTATGGACGCATTCGTATCTATACAGGAGTTACACTACTGGAAACAACAGATCCTTTGGTAATACGAGAAATTTCTCTAAAAACTTCATTAGATCATCAGATAGTAAAATCTATCAATCCTACATTATTTATCCTTAAAAAAGGATCAATAGAACAATTGACAAATGATCTCAAGCACCATGGGCAATTCCCCCTATTACATAATGAGGAGGTTTATGCACCAGAGTGACCTTGATCTATTACAGGCAGTGCCAATGTCTCATCTGGAGTCAATCATCAAGACAAGACGCCTACCGTTATCTGTGCTAGCCTCTAATAGAGAACCACTAGTTGGAACTGCCACATCGTCATCTCTTTCCTCTGACGCTCTTCTGGAATTGGCGGGCTATCTCTTTGATCCAAATTCCATTACTACTATACTGGAGGAACTTGGCGAGTTTGCTCTCGCTATCTTAGGAGAACTGGTTACTTGTGAAGGACGAGCAAATAGTCGCGACTTAGCTCTCTACTTGACTTGTGCTGGCTTGCTTACCCCCTCGAAGAAAGCAGAACCAGTTGTTCTTGATTCACCGCCAAATGCACCTCTGCACCCCCCACAATACCCTCCTGCTCATGCACATGGCGTCTTTGAGATGGCACTACGCCACCTACTGGGATTGGGCCTCGTATTCTGGCACAAACAGGCTCATTTCACGGGACGTGATTATACCAATGCTACACTTGATGGTATGCTGGTTGTTCCAATAGCTGTTCAGACTGTTGTGCGGCAGAAGTTGCAGATCAATATCAATCCAGCTACCGAAAATCAGAGTACAGACATAGGCGATGGTGCACGAGCATTGCAACGCTCTCTTTATCTCTACTGGTCACTAGCCTCCTCAATGCGCAGTGGGCTACCATTGGTAAATAATGGCTTGCTAGCACGTTCCGCTTTGCGCTATATGGTAGAACACATGCCAGTAGAAGGACAACAAGATCAGATACGTACAGAGATTGATTTTCCTTTTTTATTCTTTTTAAGACGCTTACTAACAAAATTAGAGTTATTACAAGAAAAACATGGTACTCTTTATGCTGCTCCAGCTGAGGCTTTTTTTTCTTTGCCATTGGTTGAACGAGCACGCCGATGTTATCATTTATATGTGGATACACCTTTTTGGAATGAGATGTTATATTTATCTGATGTAAATGTGCGACCAGGGCCAGCACCACAAGATCTAGCTCATGAAGAGGTTATACGAGCACGGCAAGCAGTCATTCAACGTGTTAGGCATGAACGCACTGGCGTATGGCATAATTTGACGACGTTTATTGCTCATATGAAGTTATATGAGCCATATTTGCTGTTTCCACGAGAGTTTGGATTACGAGCTGAAAGGTATTCTTATGGTTGTAATCCCTATGGTTGGGACTTTCGGCTACGACGTGGCTGGCTGACCCATCGCGAGGGATGGCATATGATCGAAGGCAGTTTTATTCGTGCAGTTGTTGGCAGACCGCTCTGTTGGTTAGGCGTGCTAGAACTCGATCGCAAGGAAAATCCATCTGCCTTTCGCATCTCGTCAGGGGCCGATTTGATCATGGGTACTACGCCAGTAGAGACATCGCAGGAAATATGGGGGCGTCTCATTGTCCAACCTAATTTTGAGCTAGTCGTGCTGGCTCCTATTCCGGAGGTTCTGCTCGTCAGGTTAGATCGTTTCGCTGATCGTATCCGCATAGAGCATATTGCACAATATCGTCTCTGCAAGGCCAGTGTGACACGCGCTATTTCCGCTGGTCTGCATTCACAGGAAATTCTAAAAATATTAGAACAAGCATCAAATAATGAAGTTCCTCAAAATGTTTGCTATTCTTTAATAGAGTGGGAACGTCAAGCGCGACGCATCGAATTATGGCCAAATACGACTTTGCTCGAAGTAGATGACGAAGCTTTACTTGATGCCCTATTCGCTGATGAGGAAACGCGTAACCTCTTCAAACGTCGCTTGGCTCCCAGAATGGCTGAGGTAAAGGCTAAAGATCTTCCGACCATACAGGAATTGCTCTGGCAGCGTAACTATTTGCCTGCTATAAGCTCGGTTGCCACGCATGGAGTTGTTCCGGAAGATTCTCCAATATCCTGTGAACCACAGTGGCAACTGAACGATGATGGCATATTACAACCCTGCTACGCTGTCCCCAATTTTTATCTCGTCACAGAAGCCGAGCGCTTTTGTGAATATGATGAAATAACCTCGTACCAGAAAATCACTGCAACCTCTATACAGCACGCTCTTGAGCAGGGCATGGCCCTGGAGTATATTATGCGCTTCTTGCAACAATATTGTGATGGTGGTATTCCTGCAGCATTCTTGATCCGTCTTAAATTATGGGGTGGTGGCTATGGCCACAAGCAAAACATCCAGGTAGAACAAGCACCCTTTCTTCGCCTGACAGAGGATGTCTTACATGATCTAAAAGCTGATGAAGAACTCGGCTCCTTGCTTGGACCCGAAGTTGAACGTCAATCTCGTCTTATCCGCATTGATCCTACCAACTTGGAGCGTGTTATAGCTTTATTGCAAGAACGTGGATTTCGCATCGAATAGCTAACACTATTCGTTAGTTGAGTAATACAATGTTAAATGGAGGCAAATATGGATGAGATATACAAGTCCATCATCGATAGCATAGCCCATAGATGCGCAAAAGCGATCATCGAGCAACTCATTGAACTAGGAATACTGGCTAAAGAACAGAGACAAGTACTCCTTCAAAGAGTCGACACTTACTTTGCCATGCATTCTAGTGGACTCACACCAGGTCATCTCAATGGCAAATATCATGCTTTGCATGATGCAACAATAAGATATTAGGCACGATTGTGATGCGTTATGGATTAAGTGCCCTGAGTAGGGACATCTTTTTGAGCACTGGAAAAATGTCCCCCTAAACCTGTTGACAAAGATACAAAGCTGTGGTATCTTAATACCGCAAACGAAATGCGGAACAAATATTCCGCATATGCGGGAGTGGCTCAGTGGTAGAGCATCTCCTTGCCAAGGAGAAAGTCGCGGGTTCGATCCCCGTCTCCCGCTCCCCTTTTCGGCGACGTCGCCAAGTGGTAAGGCACGGCTCTGCAAAAGCTGTATTCAGCGGTTCGAATCCGCTCGTCGCCTCCATTTAGTGAGGCTCAAGTTACGACTCTTCTGTTTTTTGAGTATATCATTCCCAAGCATATTCCCTAGGATATCTACCCATGAGCCAGCCACGTTGCTATTCCGCTGAAGCAATCGTCCTCAAGCATTCTGATCTCGGTGAGGCTGATCGTATTGTCACGCTCTTTACTCCCTATAGAGGGAAAGTGCGTGCGGTTGCAAAAGG
>CBJMBI010000251.1:0-5993 GCA_966427955.1 uncultured Ktedonobacterales bacterium | reverse complement strand
ACCTCCCACAGGAAACGATGGTCTACCCAGGTCCCTATAGTTGGTTTGAGCAAGGCATCCGGCGCTATGGCTTCCACGGCATTAGTCACCAGTATTGTGCACGGCGCAGCGCCCAAATCGTTAAACGAGATATCAAATCACTCCGCATCGTCAACTGTCACTTGGGCAACGGTTGCTCATTGGCCGCTATTCGGGCTGGAGAGAGTATCGATACTACGATGGGCTTTACTCCTCTAGAAGGTCTGATGATGGGAACCCGCTCAGGGTCCATCGACCCCAGCATCCTGCTCTATCTCCAACGAGAGCATGGCTACTCGGCAGCACGACTCGACCAGATACTTAACAAAGAGTCAGGACTCAAGGGCATTTCAGGAATGTCTGGTGATATGCGAGCAATTCTGCAAGCAATTACAGATGGCAATCAACGCGCCAAACTAGCTCTGTCGATGTATATCTATCGACTACGCTACTTCATTGGTGCTATGGTCGCTTCACTAGGAGGGATAGACGTTCTCACGTTTACAGGTGGAGTAGGCGAGCATTCACCGGAGGTACGAGCAAAGACTTGTGAGGCTTTTAGCTTTCTCGCCCTTGAACTAGATCAGACCAAGAATGCAGCTTCTCCTCCCGACCAAGATATTGCAACCCCACAATCAGCCGTACGCGTCTTGGTTGTCCACACTGAGGAAGATTGGGAGATTGCTCGCGAGTGCTGGCATATTAAAGGGATCTCCATTCATAAAGAGAACAGATAAGCAAAGTACCATCCTCGCTGCCAATTGTGCAAATTGCACAATGAAATTCTCTCGATTTCATATCCTTTATCTCTATGATCCCGTCCTATCTTATGATAGTGTATATATACACAATTGTTTTGTGAAGATTGCACAAAGATGTAGCTATCACGATCACCTAACAAGCAAGCACGCAGTGGCGCAGCCTCTTCTGAATGGGCATATCCTGACCGTCGATAAGGTTCATTCAACTGTGAGAGCAGCGTAGCCCGGATGATCTAAGAACTTCCTTCCGCGTAGCCGAGCATTGCTATTTGCTACGAGTATACGTTTGATAGGGAAGATAGTAAGATGTAAATGTGATCTGGGAGAAAAACGTGCAGAGTACTGTTGGGAAACAATTGATGCAAGCTACCCAGCATGCAGAAATAGCTACACATTGCCCCTATTGCGCTTTCCAATGCGGGATGGTGATCTCCGGTCCACACGAACAGGCAGTTCTTGCTGGCAACAAAGCCTTCCCTGTCAACAAAGGAGCACTTTGCATTAAGGGTTGGAACGCCGCGGTACTCCTTACTCACCCTGATCGTCTCCAAACACCTCTGATACGTGATGCTGATGGGAAACTTTCTCCTGCCACATGGGATGAGGCACTGGCTCATGTTGCGAACTCTTTTGTGGCTATTCAGCAGCGCTATGGTAAAGATGCGGTTGGTATTTTCGGCGGTGGCTCCCTGACGAATGAGAAAGCCTATCTGCTTGGCAAATTTGCCCGTGTCGCTCTAGGTACTTCACAGATTGATTATAACGGTCGTTTCTGCATGTCTTCCGCTGCTTCTGCCTCCATTACCGCATTTGGCATTGATCGTGGCCTGCCCTTCCCTGTGGAAGATATTGCACACACAGAGGTCATTTTGCTGGTAGGCAGCAACATCGCAGAAACCATGCCACCACTTCTGCAATACTTTGAAGCTCAGCGCAACAATGGTGGCAAATTGATCGTAGTAGACCCACGCGCTTCGATCACTGCCCGCAATGCTCATCTTCACCTACGTCTGACTCCTGGTTCTGATGCGGCTTTAGCTAACGGTTTGCTCCATCTGCTTATTCGCGACGGATTCGTTGACCAAGACTACATTCAAAGCCGTACTGAAGGTTTTGGACAAGTCCGAGGATGTGTAGCTACCTACTGGCCAGAGCAAGTTGAGCGCATCACTGGAGTTCCCGAAGCCAGACTCGTTCAGGCAGCTCATCTGCTCGGCAAGGCTAGGTCTGCCATGATCCTAACAGCCCGAGGAGCAGAGCAACAGAGTCAGGGTGTCAACAATACTCTCGCGTATATCAATATTGCTCTGGCTCTCGGACTGGTTGGGCGCCCTTACAGTGGATACGGCTGTCTGACTGGTCAGGGAAACGGGCAAGGAGGACGCGAACATGGCCAGAAAGCTGACCAGCTTCCTGGGTATCGCAAAATCACTGATCCCGCTGCACGCCAGCATATAGCCACCGTTTGGGGCATTCCAGAAAGTGACATTCCAGGGCCTGGCAAATCTGCCTATGAGATGCTCGATAGCCTTGGGCAGGAAGACGGAGTGCGCGGACTGCTCGTGATGGGCTCTAATATAGTTGTCTCTGCTCCTCGAGCGCTGCATATCCAGGAGCGTCTCAAAGCACTGGACCTGTTAGTCGTTTCCGACTTCTTCCTCTCAGAAACTGCCCGCCTTGCAGATGTGGTCTTGCCATCGGCACAGTGGGCTGAGGAAGAAGGCACTATGACCAACTTGGAAGGGCGCGTAATCCGGCGCAAGAGAGTCTTTGAGCCTCCATCTGGTGTGCGCACTGATATTGAGATACTTTGTTCTCTGGCTCACTACCTAGGCAAGGGGGAATATTTCTCCTTCAGCGAACCTCGCCAAGTCTTTGAGGAATTGCGCCGCGCCAGTGCTGGAGGAGTTGCAGACTACTCAGGCATCACTTATGAGAAAATTGAAGCCAACCAGGGTGTCTTCTGGCCATGTCCATCAGAAGACCATCCCGGTACGCAACGGCTTTTCCAGGATCACTTCCCTACTCCTACGGGTAGGGCACGTTTTAACGTCATTCGCCATCAAGCTCCTGCTGAGGTACCAAGCTCTGACTACCCTCTCTATCTGACGACTGGACGGGTTCTCGCTCAGTACCAGTCTGGCACCCAGACACAGCGTGTTTCCCAGTTACGCGAAATAGCTCCAGCAGCGCAGGTAGAGATCCATCCCTCAACGGCAAAGAGCTACGGACTGGTGGATGGCGAGATAGCAAAATTGACCACGCCACGTGGTTCAGCTCTCTTTACCGTCAAAGTGACAGCGAGTATTCGCGAAGATACCGTGTTTGTGCCATTTCACTGGAGTGGCCAACAATCAGTCAATCGTTTGACCAATTCAGCACTCGATCCAACAAGTAAAATGCCGGAATTTAAGGTCTGTGCAGTACGAATTGAACGCCTTGAACCATTAATGGAGGCTTAAGATCTATGAGACAGAAACAACGCCTAGTAGTCATCGGAAATGGGATGGCCGGTGCTCGCTTCGTTGAAGAAGTTGTTGCTCGCCGGGGAACTGAGCGTTTCGAGATTGTGATTTTCGGTGATGAGCCATATGGAAATTATAATCGGATTCTCCTCTCCAGTGTGCTTGCTGGTAGCCATAATTCCAGGGACATCTTCATTAACTCGTTATCCTGGTATGAAGAACATGGAGTAAAATTGTACGCTGGTAGGCATGTCCATACTATTGACTGTTTCAACAAAGTCGTCTATGCCTCCGATGGTATCGTCATGCCCTATGACAAACTGGTCATCGCTACTGGTAGCAAACCCTTTATACCGCCGCTCCAAAATATGCACAATGAGAACGGCAAATGGAAACCGGGGATCTTTGTCTTTCGCACCCTTGACGACTGCGATGCGATCATAAAGTATGCTAGGCAGTCCCGCCAAGCAGCAGTCATCGGAGGTGGACTGTTGGGCTTAGAGGCCGCTCGTGGCTTGCTTAATCTTGGACTTCAAGTGCATTTGATCCACGTATTACAACACTTGATGAATGTACAACTTGACGAACCTGCCAGTGCTATCTTGCAGGCCTCCATCGAAAAAATGGGCGTCAAGCTCTGGCTAAATAAGATGACAACAGCAGTACAGGGTTATGAGAAGACAACTGGACTTCTCTTTAACGATGATTCAACGTTGGACTGTGATATGGTTGTCATCTCAGCTGGTATCCGCCCAAATGTGGACCTGGCAAAGCAGGCTGGTATAGCTGTCAAAGCAGGTATCGTGGTAAATGATGATCTTTGCACCAGCACCCCTGATGTGTATGCCATTGGCGAGTGTGCCCAGCATCGTGGAATCACTTACGGGCTAGTCGCACCCTTGTGGGAGCAAGCTCGCTGTCTGGCAGAACGTCTGACCAGTGAGACGTCTCAAATTGTCTACAAGGGATCACGCATCTCTACCAAGTTAAAGGTCATGGGTGTGGAACTCGCCGTGATGGGAGAGAAAGATAAAACCGATCCTGCCGATGAAGTGGTAACCTACTCAGAGCCCAAGCGTGGCATTTACAAGAAATTGGTTGTCCGTGAAGATCGACTTGTCGGTGCGATTATCCTAGGTGATGGCCCCTCTACACCACGCCTACTACAGCACTTTGACCGCTGCGATCGCTTGCCAGAGAACCGTGCTGAACTCCTCTTCTCGCTGGTAGGTGACAACAAAGAACCCAATGTCGCCGACCTGCCCGATGATGCTCAGATTTGTAATTGCAATGGCGTCTCGAAAGGCAAGATTCTGGCTGCCATCAAAGAAGGCAAGCGTTCTCTTACTGTCCTGTGCAATGCTACACGTGCAGGCACTGGCTGTGGCTCCTGCAAACCGCAGGTGCAAGCCTTACTGGAACTGGCCTCTGATGGGCTTGTCGTCGAAGATCCCTCGACCCACTACTATGTCCCTGGCGTTCCGCTCAAGAAATCGGAACTCATTCAAGCGATTAAAGAACAGAACCTACGCAGCGTCTCAGCAGTCTTCCAGGCCCTGGCAGGAGGGAAAGAAGATCCCGGTAGCAAGGCAGGCTTGGCCTCACTGCTCAAGACCATCTGGGGCAAAGATTATCAAGATGAGCGCGACGCTCGCTTCATCAATGACCGTGTGCACGCTAACATCCAGAAAGATGCTACTTTTAGCGTTGTGCCCCGCATCTATGGCGGTGTTACCACTCCACAAGAGCTACGTCGTATAGCCGACGTTGCAGAAAAATATAATGTCCCTATGGTCAAAATCACTGGTGGACAGCGCATTGACCTAGTTGGCATTCCCAAGGAGAAATTGCCAGATGTCTGGCGAGACCTGGGCATACCTTCTGGTCATGCATATACCAAAGCATTTCGCACCTGCAAGACCTGCATTGGCTCTGAATTCTGTCGGTATGGTCTTGGTGATAGCACTGGACTGGGTATCAAAATTGAGAAGCGCTTCCAGGGCATTGAATCGCCCCACAAGATGAAACTGGCCGTCACTGGCTGTCCACGTAACTGCTCCGAAGCAACTACCAAGGATCTTGGTGCAGTAGCCATTGAAGGCGGCAAGTGGGAAATATATATTGGCGGTGCCGCTGGCTCACGAGTGCGCAAAGGTGACGTATTGTGTACCGTTGACTCGCACGATGAAGTTCTTCTCTATATGGGGCGCTTCATGCAATATTACCGTGAGAATGCCAAATACCTGGAACGCACCTACGATTTTGTCGAACGTGTTGGCATTGAGCACTTACGCCAGCTCCTAGTTGAAGATAGTGAGGGCATTTGCCAACGACTTGACCAGGAGATCCAAGCTGCTGTCGATGCCTATGTCGATCCCTGGCAGGAAGCCACAAACCCTGCTACGCCTGCACAATTTGCTGATACACTAACACCTGTTAGCGTGATATTATAGAGTTGTCTTTCAAACAAGGAGAGATCAGATATTATGTTGATGACTCCCGGCAAGGTACTCTACAATCTTGGCTCATTAACACGAATTCCGCAAGGAGAGGGACGCACATTTCGTATTGGAGATACCACAGTGGCCGTCTTCCGCACACGCAAAGATGAAGTGTTTGCCACACAAGCCACTTGTCCGCATAAAAATGGACCACTGGCCGACGGTATCATCGGAGCAGATCAGGTCATCTGCCCGCTGCATGCTTACAAGTTCCAGCTTGCTAATGGTGAACCTGTTGGCAATAACTG
>CBJMBI010000250.1:0-6008 GCA_966427955.1 uncultured Ktedonobacterales bacterium | reverse complement strand
AGACTAGCCCACTTCCACACGGAAAAACAGAATTAGTGGCATGCTTTGATAACATTAGCCCTCTATAGAATGTCGGCTGCTGATTTCCAAACGGATCACCAGGACTGACCAGAGCCTCTTTAATAGTTTGAACGTACGCGGCTTTGGGGTTGCTCACTAGATGACCGATAGTATATCTCAAAAAGTCGGCATGCCCGACAAGATCATCGGCATCACGCGTTTCAACATAGTGCACATCTGGATAATTTTCTGTAAGAAATTTCAGCATAGAATTTAAGTTACCAGCTTTCGCTTTTCCCATCCTCTCAGGACTATCTTTGGAGGGCGGAAGATGATAAATGATGCGAGAAGTTGGATACTTTCGCTGCAGATCCTCTGCCATAGACTGCATTTTGGGGTTATGACTATCATCTCCTACAATAATGAGCATAGCCTCCTGGGGCCAATTTTGATTCAGTACACTTTCTATTGTTTTTTGCACCATCTCAACTGGTTCACCACAGGTCGGCACTAATACTGCAACAACTGGTTCAACATCGTTAGGAAGCTTGAAGAGCTGGGGAGCAGATCTATTCCAATTATTGTAGATTGCAATGATAATAAGAATGGTCATATACAACGTTGCAAACAGGAAAGGCAACGAAAACCATAAGATGTCGCTGTTAAGAGCTTCAAACGTCCAGGGGATATAGAATAGGGCAATCCCTATAAAGATCATTCCGGTCACTCGCAGTTTTAAATTTTTCATCTTCTGCGGGTGCGTAATGGGCCTGAGCGCCGTTATTGAAACAGTATTGAGCATTTCAAGATGAGGATCACGCTTAGGAACCTTAACTGTAGGAGTGGAAACTCTCTCCGCTGACGCATCACCCTCCGTAGAAGGAAAGCGCTTGATAGGCAATGAGAATCTCTGGATACCAGCTGGTGGTGTTTTAGGAAGAGTAGGATCTAGGGTTCTCACATTGGCAGCGTCCTTGGCAACTGGCAGAGTCTTCTTGATAACAGGAGGAGTAACTGGAACTGTGGGCAAGGAGAACTTTCCTTTGACAGGTTTAGGCACCTCGTGAGACAGTTGCGAAGTAACATCATCTTTGGCAAGAGATGATATTAGAGAATTGACGCGATCACCAAGAGGGATATAATCTGTAGGGGCTTGTACATTTTCAACGAACGAAACTTCACTCTCTGACCAAGTCAGCAGGTCTTGTAGGACTGCAACAGCTTCTTGAGTTATCCATGCGCTCAATCGCTCACTACTTACCAGCCCAAGCTGTGTCAGTGTCTGCGCTACAAGTGCATCGCTTCCCTCTTTTAGATGATGAGAAGAAGCATCGCTTGCAGCCAGCGTGAGCAATACTTTTTGGAGATCATCCTGAGAAATAACCCTAGCTTGCACAAGTCTCTCCCCAAGGGGAGGAGACTCTTTAAGACCAATAGATCTAAGTTGTCCTTGTTCAAAATAGAGTTCGACTTCTTGTTTATTATGGATAAGTGTCAATAGTCCAGTTTTTGCATGCATTGCAATTCGACGCAAGATATTGACAAAAGCACGCTGTTCTATTACACCTACTCTGATCATTACACCCTACTCACGACTCTCTTTGTAGTTTCCCAAAAAAGGAAAAAGTTTAAGGGATGAGCTACTCATAGCACAAACAAGCAACCAAAAATAAAGAATCCTGTATTTAGAAGAGCAGCAGACCCAACCCTATTGTATGCCTTGATGAGCTGTTTGCGCTAGTATTGCAACATTAGCTGGCCATTTTTTCCCGTTCAAGGCCTGAGAGTGTACCGAATATCCAGCATTTCTCGTTTCATTAGTAGCAAGGCTTGCATTTACCTTCTTAAGAAGTCCTTTTTCGAAAAGTAGTGAATTCCGATAAATACTCCATTCTAGGATGCAAGCCGCTCTTCTTTCCCTCTGTTAACCCCAAGTGCCCACACAACTTTGGCTACACTCAGTAATAAACTACATAGAGATTTGTCCCTCTTTCTCCCTAGAGGAACAGGCAAAATTTCGTTATAGTGTTCTCAGCACATTATCCTTGCTGAGTATAATCGGCAAGAGCAGTACTTTCAGCTATTTCTTCAACCAGAACTCATAGAACTAAGAGTAGTAAGTCGTGAGCTGGCTATCCTTAACAATAGACATGCCATCCATAGCTTGCGGAAGCGTTCAATGAAGACAAGACCTACTGTGATGAGATCTCTCAGGGTATGGACATGGGATAGCCTGCTCATAAACACAGAACCCCCTCCCCAATCGGAGATAAGGTCGTAGGAGAGATTGTAACACTTTCTCTCTACTCAGCGATAAGCTAGATGAGAGCTTTTTCAAGCACTCTCAGAGGAGCAGGAGACTAGTGTCAAAAAGCCTAACTGGACTTGATCAGTCGCACATAGCTAGTCTCTATCAAAGCTATGCGCCAGAACTTCTGCAGTACATACGCCGCCATGTGCCCTCGCAAGAGGATGCCGAGGACGTACTACTAGAAGTCTTTATCGCAGCCTTGGAAAAGCCCGATTTACATAAAATGAGTGAGCAAGAACAACTTGCCTGGTTACGACGCGTGGCACACAATAAATTTGTCGATTTACATCGTCGCAATATAAGACGTCCATCAATTGCATTGGAAGACGTACAGTACGAACTCTACAATGAGGATGACGAAGCCCCTGAACTTGTGGCTTTAGGTCATGAACAACATGCTCTCCTGCGTTCTCACCTAGCTTCGCTGCCTCGAATCCATCAGGAAGTCCTACGCCTACGCTTCGCTGAAGATCTGCATTGCCCTGAGATCGCTAAGCGACTCAATAAAAGTGATGGCGCCATTCGTACCATGCTCTCCCGCATCTTAAATGCCCTGCGCAACATCTATGCTCACAGCGAGGAGGAAACATCCAATGGATAAGATGTTTCCTCATGAGTCTGTTGATGAAGATATAGACCGGCTTACAAACCATTGGTTCTCTCCATCCTTAGATTCAGATGCACAGCTAGTACATGGACTTCGCCATATCTATAAAGAAGATGCAGATTTACTAAAACGTGTATGGAGAAGTTTAGAACAATACGACAGGCTACAGTATAGTTCTCAACATCTAAGCACACAGTTTTATCAAAGGTATGAAGCAAGTTCCCAAATAATACCATTAAAAAGGAGTAGTAGCAAAAAAAAATATCCTGCAAACCAACTCTTTACCGTCCTAGCAGCAGCTATTGTGGGCCTCTTCATAGTCAGCAGTCTCGCCTGGATCTTGGAGAGGACATATCCTGCTGCACCAGGAGCACCTAAGAATGTTCCAGCTATACCAATGATAACTAGTAGCAGTCTTAATCATTTTGTTAGACTCACAGTTCATAACGACAAATCGAATGAAACTAATTACTTTACGATAACGTACAAAGGAAATGATGGTAAAACCGAAGAGTATGTAGCCTGCCAAGCTATCCCACCTTTATCCTGGGTCGACGTAAAGTCTTCGCCGGATATGCCAATAGAAATACCAACGGGGCAAACCGCATGGCTACGATACTTTCGTAGCGCTAAATGTAATCCATCAAGTATGTTCCTGTCGGTAGGCCTACCTATTCCAGCAGAGCCCACATATGGCCAATGTTGGTTCAATCCTGACAATATAACCACCCCTAACTGGAGTGGCTGTGTACGTTTCTCACAAACACTTGCTATCCATTGGTATTAGAGCCATGTAACATTTTCTCTCTACTAAATGAGAGCTTTTTTAAATACTCTCAGAGGAGCAGGCGACCAGCTTCAAAGAGCCCAGCCAGACTTGGTCAGTCGCACTATGCTCTCTCGTATCTTAAATCTCTTGCGCAACGTCTATGCTCATAGCGAGGAGGAGGCCTACAATGGATAAATACAAGCAACCATTTTTCTCTGAGTCCGTTGACGACGATATAGATCTGCTTACAAGCAATCAATTATTCTCCTCAGATCCAGATGCAAAACTAATACATGAATTAATCCATATCTATAAAGAGGATGCTGAATCATTAAATCGGGTATGGAAGCGCTTAGAAGACTATAGCAGACAACACCATACTTCTCAAGAGTCAAGCTCACAGCTTTATCAGACGCATGAAGAAGAGTATTCAAATATAGTTCCCCTTAAAAGGAGCAGTAGTAAGGCCAAATATCCTGCAAACCGACTGTTTACCGTGCTAGCAGCAGCTATTGTGGGCCTCTTCTTAGTTAGTAGTCTGGCCTGGATCTTGGCGATAACGTCTCCTACGGCACCAGGAACATTTCGGAGTGTTCCTGCTCTCTCAACTAGTGGGAGTTTGAGTAATTTTGTGCAAATTTCACTGCTCCCGTATCTCAATAATAAAGGCATTGGCAGTGCACCGGGTCAAGGCAACTTTGATGGCTCAGGCTACGCCTATCCTGCAGATCAACTTCCACCAAGTGGTCAGACGGTCTTGAATGGAGTACCATACCTGTTCCCTAGTAGCGCACCAGGCACTAATGATAACATTGCAGCATTGGGACAAACCATCATGCTTCCTCCAGGAAACTATCAGCAGGCATTCCTGTTAGTCTCTGCAAGTTGGGGCTCAGTCAGTGACAAGATCGTTGTACACTATATTGATGGCTCAACCTCCTCAGAATTAGTGAGTGTAGATGACTGGAGCATTGGCCCATCTGGTGTCGTGAATACTAGATCTCGCTACTCGTCAACAGATGCCGAGGGATCAGTACATATCTATGCCATACAGATAGCGATGAATAGGACAAAGAAAGCCCATTCGCTGACCTTGCCCACAACTGCACTCCCCAGTCCGAATATCCCCTGTCTGCATGTGTTTGCAGTAACTCTGCAACCCTGATACTGCTGGGCTGAAAAAGCCGTGTGGAACCTCTGGCCTTTTCCTGGCATGTTCAACAGTTCACTAGAGCAGGTGTACCGCTTGCTCCTGTCCATTGCTGAGTAGGCTTGGTCTTAAGCTTAAGATGAACGAACTTTCCGAGGTTCTGTAACACTTCCTCTCTACTCGACGATAAACTAGATGAGATCTCCAAATGGCCATCTCATATGGCCAGCCAATCGGTTTGTTACATTTCCAGAGGGAACTAATCAATCCTGTAGACCTTACTACGGGTTTTAAGAGTGTACGCTTGTTCACATTGGAGCCAATGTCATGGTTACAAATAATGAGAATAGTATTTTCTCATGTCACCAACGCTGCTTGCATAATGCATCAGAGCAATGGACAGAAGATGATTATCTACTTGTGTTAGCAGCCAGGACAGGTGATCCCTCCGCATTTTCCACATTAGTCGAGCGCCACAGCGCAGCTATATTCAAATTAGCAAAAAAACTGCTTGGGGATATAGATGAGGCAGATGATGCAACACAGGAGACCTTCATTCGCGCCTATAATCGCCTGGAAACGTTTAGTGGCCGCTCTGCCTTCGCTACTTGGTTATACCGCATAGCAATCAATATCTGCCATGATCATCTACGCCGCCAGGTACGTCGCCAACAGATACAAGAGCACTACATGGAAATCAGAGTTATTGATCGATCACAGACCGATGAATACTATAGTCTTAATCCTGAGCATGCCGTGCTTGCTCTTGAAAAGTGCCAAACGCTCGCTCACGCATTAGCACAACTTTCGATAAACCATCGGATGACACTACTACTCCATGATATTGAAGGGCTAACAATCAGTAAGGTTGCTACGCTTACGCAAGTTCCACTCTCAACAGCAAAGTCACGCCTACGAAGAGCACGTCTGGCATTAGCAATACTGCTTAAGGAGCAGGAACTCTCCAAAATTGTCACGCTCTGTAAGAACTAGCTATATATCGTAGAGACTATTCGCCAGCGCAGCGTTGGTTAAATTCTAAGCAGAGACAAGTGGGGACTTTACCAACCGAGACATAATCTCATTGACAAAGGTACTCTCCTATGCTATGCTTGTTTTGCAGATACCGATACATAGTATCATTATTTATCAGACATCTAAAGAGCACATC
>CBJMBI010000249.1:0-6022 GCA_966427955.1 uncultured Ktedonobacterales bacterium | reverse complement strand
GCATTGTTGCTCTTGGAATTCCATTGACATGGCTTAGCTTTACTACGAACGGCAAGGATCAGCGCAAAGACCTTTTAATCTACAGCATCGCCGCATTAGTTTTGGTTGCGGCTGCCATTCGTGCCTGGATGACTGGTCCAGCTTGAAATGCACTCACTTCAACACTTCTGTTATCATAGTAGCTTCAAACATTTCAAGCATTAAGAGGATAAAAATTCATGCGAGCTTCTTTTATTCACATAGCAGATACCCACCTGGGCTATGAACAGTACGGCCTACGTGAGCGGTTCAACGATTTCACTCGCTGTTTCTGGCGCATCATTGATGATGCAATTGCCCGCAAAATTGACTTCATGGTCATTGCTGGCGACCTTTTTAACAAGCGAGCGATAGATGCTCAGACACTTATCCATGCAATTGAAGGATTAAAGAGACTAAAAGAGCACAATATTCCAGTAATCACAATTGAGGGAAACCATGATCGTAGCTATTACCGGGATGGCATCTCTTGGTTACAATTTTTGTGCTATCAGGGCTATATCATTCTCCTGACCCCCATTATGCAAGATGGAGTGCCACAGCTGTCCACCTGGAACTCTGAAAATATGCTGGGGTCACATGTTGATCTGGTAGGGGGAAAAGTACGTGTCTATGGCCTGCCCTGGCAGGGAGCAGCGATACCACGTAGTCTCGAAGGCATGGCTCAAGCACTAAAGGAGATTCGTGCGCAAGAAAATGCCGACGGTATTAAATATCGCTTGCTTACCATGCATACAGGAATAGACGGTATGGTATCCCGTGTACAAGGGCTTCCAACCATGGGTCAATTTCGGCAACTGCGAGATTATATTGACTATTTAGCATTGGGTCATATCCATAAGCCATACGAACTTGAAGGCTGGATCTACAACCCTGGTTCGCCCGAAACATGTAGTGCAGAAGAGATACAGTGGGATGATCGTGGCTATTACTATGTGCAAATCGATACTGACCAGTCAGAACGCTGTACCGATCCCGCACAGAAAGTATCTCGTCATCATGCGATTCGCGTCAAAACCCAGCGACGTCCATTTCTTCGACATGAGATACAAGCAGATAGTTTAGATGACCCACAGAGTCTCTATGCCCAACTATTAGAGTATTGTCGGCGTCAGAGCACAAAATATAGAAGCAAAGAGGAACGGCCCCTCGTACAGATCTCCATAACTGGGACGCTCAATTTTGATCCCGGAGCGCTAAATCACTCGTATATGGAAGAGATGGTACGCGAAGCATTGCAACCACTACATGTACGTATTGATAACCGTACCAATGACCGCGATTATGCACCCGAGGATGGTGAATTGGATGGCCGAGATCGCTCGGTCTGGCATGAATTGGAACGACATGTCTTCGAGGAACTAGTGGGTCTTGATGCTCGCTATCTATCAGCCAAGGAACAATGGGGAGCCGTGCTAAGCGAACTCAAGCAACAAGCGCTGAACGAGGAAGCACCAGAAAAGATTGCCCAATTCTTGCGTCAAAAGCACACAGAATTGTTACCTCCTAGATGAGGAATAAAACCTTGTTTCTCTTGTGTTTTCCTCCACAAAGTCTAATCTAAATTTGCTGATGAGGCCATGCATTAGCAAACATGAGGAAGGGGAGCTTACGCGATGACGCGCAGCAAACACTTGAACCTCCATCCCACAACCCTAACAGCCTTAATTCACTAAAAATATCATCCGTGCGTCCGTGGGATTGGGGAAATTTCAGACAAGATTGAAAAGGAGAGAAAACGTGAATGAAGTAGCAATGCAGCTCATAATTGTCCTCTTACTCAGCCTATCCGTGCTGGGGCTTATCTGGACCTTGCGGCGTATCCTGGAGAGAAAGCATGGTCAAGCATCCTCTTTCGATCCCGTACTGACATCCAAAGAGCTGGGCGAAGCAGGACTACCTCTGACACGTGTACGGATTCTAGCTTTTGCTAGCGAGGATTGTGACCAATATCGTACATTGCAAGCTCCAGTATTACGCCGAGTCAAAGAAGCACATGCTGATAATGTCACTATCATCGAAATCGATACATCCAATTCGCCAGAACTAGCACACCGTTATCATGTGCTGACAGTGCCCACAACAGTGCTCTTGGATATAAAGGGAAAGGCGCACGCAGTCAACTATGGCTTTACCAATGCACAAAGCCTGCTCAGACAGGTTGATGAGATCTTAGTTCGAGATGATGTATAGCCGGTCCCTGTAATCTGCAGGCCACTGCTGCTCAGTCGGCATTCGTGCCCTGACGGTTTTTAAACGGCTGCAATTCACAGATCCTCTCCGAAGTGACATACTTGAGAAGATCGATAATATATTCAAACGGAGCTATTTTTGAACGACCTAGTTTCCTATTCATAAAATGAATAGGAACTTCCCCAGCTTTATAACCATCTAAAATTGCCTTATACAGAAATGCCACGATGAATGTATAGCCCTGAAATAAATCTACCTTCTCCCGCACTTGCAAAAAAACCTCTTTTTTTAGCGCACGGAAACCAGTTGTCCAATCATGCAAATGAAACCTACCAGTAATTATCCGTACAGTAAAATTGCCAATTACTGAAAATGCTTTTCTATAGAGCGGCCAATTCTTTGGTATTGAGCCACCATGACTGTATCGTGTACCACATACAATATCATATCCCTGCTCTATTTTTTTGAGAAATTCAGGAATTGTATGAGGATCATGTTGTAAATCGGCATCAATACTGATGAGAATATCCGCATCCATATATTCTATGGCATAACTCATTGCACGCATGTACGCTGCTCCGAGTCCTTTTTTGGGACCGGAATTGATATCTAAATTGGTATATTTTTGCATAAACTGTCTGATAATATCTCCAGTACCATCTGGAGAATTATCATCAGCTACAAGAAGGTACATCTCGTAGTTTTGTATTTTTGGAAAGACTTCTTCTTCTACAACTGTAATGAACTTTCCAATGTTATCTCTTTCATTATAGGTTGCGGTAACAACAACAACTTTCATAGGTCGAAATTACACACTCTGATTGTTCTCCTTGCCTTGCCAGCTCCATTCATTTGGATACAGTATAAAGGAAGTTTGTCTCTTCTTCTAGAGGGGGGAAGGGACAGTTTTTCCATGGCGCAACATTGCAGGAAACATTGTCGGAGATGGGAAGCATCATTGGGAGTAAAGTTGCTCTACTCTTCTGCATAGATCCTATAGAGCGTCAATGCTTGTGTCTCCTGCTCTTTGATGGGCGTCCCTGTCTCTTGTTCTCCCGGGCAAAAGCGGCAAGCAGTGTGTCAAGATAGAGAGTGGGTCCAATTTGGCATTGCTGTTCTCGTAGTCTGCTCACCAGATCAGCCACAGGAGCACCTTCATCCACAAAAATGCGGATGTAGCCCTCTGGTTCGCCCAAGCGGAGCGCCTCCGAGATGGCAGCGAGTGCTTGAGGCTCCTCATTGAGCTTCCGGTAAGCCAGAGCTTGCAAGAGACGTATTTCCAGCACATGCCCCCAGCGTTGACCTACTGTGGCTCTCTTATGCACGGGCACTAGACGCTGCAGAGCAGCAGCTGGCTGATTTTGTGCGAGGAGGATGCGGGCCCGAGCCACCTCTTGTCGTTCGCGGACAAAGGAAGTGTGATGTTGCTGTTGCATGAGATCCAATTGCTCTGCCCAGTGTGTCGCACGGTCCAGTTCTCCACAGGCCAGCCAGACTCGAACCTGATCGACTGTGGTGAAACAGGAATAGTGATACAGATAGGCTGGTTGGTTTATCGATTGACCAATCTGCTCAGCTTGCTGGAGAAACGTGCATGCGGTGTCCAAATCTCCACAGGCGAGGCAGACGCGTATCAGCACAGCGTATCCCCAGATTAAGAAAGTGAGTGATGCAACAGCAACAGACTGTTCACACAAGGAAATGGCCTCTGTAGCCAGAGAGCGTGCGGAAGCCAATTCATTGCGTTCGCGCAAAAGCTCGGCTTGGCAGAAGATGATCCATCCCACTTCAGGCAAGCGAGAACTGCCAGACGGCGTTTCCAAGAGGAGTGCTTGCTGAGTGAGTTGTTCGGCCTCGTGCAAACGCCCTGCCCCGATCAGAGAAATAGCAGTTAGGCCCATCATACAAAAAGCCACAACAGGCTGTCCGGCCTCTTGAGCGAGCAAACCCGCTTGGTGCCCACAAGCAATCGCTGCCACCGCATCATTCACAGAGGAACTGTAATAGGTAATTGTCTTTGCTATGGCGACAATTGCACGAAAAGCAGTATTCTCTGGGGAGAGGTATACCAGAGCCTGCTCACCAAGTGCAAGGGTTGCTGGTCCATTCTCGGTAAAGCTGTGCATAAAGGTACGAAGAGTCAGAACCTTGCCAAGCTGATCCCTCAGTTCTTGTGAGGAAAGGTCTCCTTGTGAAGCCTGCATGGACTTCTGTTCCTTAAGCGTTGTCCTCAGTGCCGTTTCAGCCAGATCAAGCCACCTGAAGAGGAGAGCATGTGTGGTAATCGGCCATAGTAGATGAATACAGGCCAAACAGAAATCAGGTCGGCAAGCCAGGATCTCTGTTGGCAACTGCTCAATCCATTGTCGGAGTTGAATAAGGGCATATTTATTCGCTCCCCAGGCAAACGAGACTAGTGCATGATAGGCTCCTTCGATCAAGTCAGCCGCCCAGTGCCACTCTTTCGCTTTGAAAGCATGCAAGATGGCTGCCGTGGTCTGGTGATGCTGAGCATACCAACGGCTGGCACGAGCATGCAAGATGGGCACCAAATCGTTATGATTCCGCTCCAGTTGAGAGTATAAGGCCTCGGCAAACAAGGCATGATAGCGATACCACTGCCGCTTGTTATCTAGTGATGTGAGAAATAAGTTGGCCCGTTCGAGCTTCTCTAAAATCTGTTGGCTGTTGTTCTGCCCAGTAATAGCGTCACAAAGCGGGGCGGTAAGTCGTTCGAGGATGCATGTTGAGAGGAGAAAAGTCTGCAACTCTTCTGTTTGTTGATGGAGGACCTCTTGGGTCAAAAAGTCGAGGATATAACGCTGGTTGCCACTGGCTTCCTCAAGCAGGGTAGCCGGGTCAGCACGGCCTTGGAGAGAGAGTGCAAGCAATTGTAAGCCAACCAGCCAGCCTTCTGTACGAGTGGTGACTTGTTGGATCGTGTCATCAGGCAACTGGGAGCCCATCGTCTCATGGAAAAAAGCCTTGGTTTCTTCTGCAGTACAACGCAACTGCTCGGTGCGCACTTCTAGGAGTTGCCTGCGTGAGCGTAGCCGCGAGAGGGGCAAAGGGGGATCCGCTCGCGTAGCCAGGATGAGATGGAATTGAGGAGGGAGATGCTCGATGAGAGAC
This sequence comes from uncultured Ktedonobacterales bacterium, assembly GCA_966427955.1. GTDB lineage: Bacteria > Chloroflexota > Ktedonobacteria > Ktedonobacterales > Ktedonobacteraceae > DASYAN01. The sequence goes on along the minus strand of CBJMBI010000249.1, from coordinate 658 downwards.
CAGAGGGTAGCGTGAACCTGTTGCTCAGTGATGACATGATAATCATCCAGGATTAGTACAATGTGTTGGGGACTGTCCTGCACACTGTTGATGAGTGCTGACAGCACGGAGCTCAATGATGGAGCAACTGGCGATTGCAGGTATTCCAACAAAGGAGTAAAGCGTTCGGGTTGTTGCTGATCGAGCGCAGAGAGAATGTAGGTCCAGAAGAGCTGTGGGTCATTATCCTCCTCGTCGAGGGAGACCCAACTGACCAGGGGGGAAGACGCAGACAGCGATTGCGTCCAGGCAGACAATAACATCGTTTTGCCAAAGCCTGCGGGAGCTGAAACGAGTGTGAGAGGATACTTGAGACTTTCGTCGAGCAAGGCACTCAGGCGAGGACGCCAGATGAGCGTCCCAGGGGACGTCGGCACATAGAATTTGGTAGCCAGAAGCTGGCTCTGGATGACCATCATAGGATTCATAAGTCACCTCTTACTCTTTCTGACCTTTGATGAGCCTCTATACCTCTTGCGCCCCTGGGCAAAAGCGGCAAGCAGTGTGTCAAGATAGAGAGTGGATCCAGTTTGGCATTGCTGTTCTCGTAGTCTGCTCACCAGATCAGCCACAGGAGCACCTTCATCCACAAAAATGCGGATGTAGCCCTCTGGTTCGC
>CBJMBI010000248.1:0-6059 GCA_966427955.1 uncultured Ktedonobacterales bacterium | reverse complement strand
AGACGTGCATTCTGGGCTAACAGATTCTGGATGACAGGATCATCTCGGATGATTTCTTCATATGCGAACATAGTGCGAATTGCCTCCTCTACTGTTTGCTTGTCTTGTTCAGACACTGTGTCCGTTCTGCGCAACATAAGATAGAACCACGTGAAACGGTATGCTAGCTTCGATCGCGTGTACGCACGGGCCATCTCTTTGAGCGCCTCTATCAACAGCTCGGCGCTGGGTTCCTTCATTGCCGGTAAAAAGATATACAACGGCAAAAGATGCCGAGCGACAATGGGTTTTGGATCCATTTCCCACAGGCAGATCACCCGAAATTGGACTGTGAGGATAGCTTGCCCATCCTCGTCACATCGCATGATGTGAGGTGACTTGACTACACTACACCGAAACATGTAGATGATCACACAGATGATGAGACATCTATAATGTTCGTAAAGGGCTGCAAGGTATAACAACAAACGATAGGTCAGATCAGGATCATGACCCGATTGCAATTCCAGATCAAAAACGGTCTTCTGATGTTTGACGAACCCATAGAATCCTCTGTAGACGAGGTCCGCCTTCAGTTTGCTCCGATCCAGTTCCACATTTTCCGCACTAGTTGGGCCCCTTCTATCAATTCTGGGATGATCTGTGCACCATCCAGGCTAAAGAGTGCCTTCCCAAGATTGTCGAAGGGGTGCGGATCTTGCTTGGATGCGGTCTCCTCTTGTGACTTCTTCTTTGACCGTTTCCGGTCATTTTGAGCATCCAGTTGCTCTTCTAATGGAAAATCCAATTTCTACCTCTTTTTCAGGAAGAGGAGACAGCCCAACACTTTCAACCTCCCCCATGAACTTATTATATCATATTTCTTCTGCTTCCACTTTACACCAGCCATCACGATTTCATGGGATGAATGTGCTGCCCAGCGTATGCATAACATTGGGAACGCTCTGTTGGATTACCCAGACAAATGGTTCAGGCTGGATACCAATGCAGAAGATTAAGAGCAGCAATGGTGCAAGGAGCCAGAACTCGCTAAAGCTGAGATCCATCAATGTGCCCTTGCGGAGCATTGCACCAACATGACCCTCCTTCTGCTTTGGCCCCTGCATACTCTCCTGGAAGAAACGCAGCATATACCATGCAGCTGGCACTATCACCGCCGTCGCCAGAATGCTGTAAACAGGCATGGTGCGGAAAACGCCCATTAACGTTAAAAACTCACCTGCAAAACTGTTCAAACCTGGCAGGCCCAATGATGAGAGTGCAGCAATGGCCATCACCGTTGCGAATAAAGGAAGGCGGCCTGCTAGACCACCAAAGTTGCCCAGCATACGGGTCCCAGTGCGCTCCTCTAGGAAGCCAACGAGCAGGAAGAGTGCAGCAATCGTGATGCCATGGTTTACCATTTGCAGAACTGAACCTTCAACACTCTGGGTTGAGAAAGCAAATAGACCAAGCATGATTACACCCAGGTGGCTGATACTGGAGTAACCGAGCAGGCGCTTTAGGTCCGTTTGCACCAGAGCCATCACCGCACAATAGAGAATGCCGATGATTGCCAGAATGCTGAAAAGTGGAGCAAACGTTTTGGCCGCATATGGAAAGAGCGGAATACACAGGCGCAGGAAGCCATAAGCACCCGTCTTGGACATCGCACCTGCTAGCATTGCCGTCACTGGAGCAGGCGCTTCACTGTAAGCATCCGGCAACCAGCTATGAAATGGCACCAAAGGCACTTTCACCGTGAAGGCAGCAGCAAAAGCTAAGAAGAGCCAGATCTGGATATTATTCGGAATAGCACAGCTCGAGTTTAGCAAGGTATTAAGGTCAAGAGTATAGCGGCAACTCCCACCAGCGGCCTGATGGAAATAACCTAGAGCAATAATACCAGCCAGCATCAAGAAACCGCCCACAGCGGTATAGAGTACAAACTTAAAAGCTGCATAGAGACGACGCTCACCTCCCCAGCTTCCTAGCAAGAAGTAAGCAGGGATCAACATCACTTCCCAGAATATATATAATAGGAAGAGATTAGTGGAGAGGAAGATACCCAGAATGCCACTTTCCAGCAGGAGCATGAAGGCCATGTAGTCCTTGACCTTCCGCTCAATGCGAAACGAGGCAGCGATACATACAACGGTAAGCAATGCTGTCAGTTCGACAAGGAGCAAACTGATACCATCCACGCTAAGGCTATAATTAATGCCAAGGCTCGCAATCCATGGGACATTTTCCTGCAAGGGCGAGTTGACAAGAACACTAGCGGCTGATTGCAGATAGATCAGCCCAACTGTCAAGGCCAAAACCAGTTCAATGGCAGCAATACCCAGTGCCGTCCAACGGATCGCATTCAGACGATCCTTTGGAAAGAATAGAAGCGCAATTCCTCCAACAATAGGAAAGAATATCGTAAGCGATAACAAAAACATGATCCCTACCCCCTGACCGCGTAGTAGATGACGATCAGAACGACACCTAACAGAATGCCCAGGGCATAATTACGCGTATAGCCTGTCTGCACCTTGCGAAAACCACTACTGATGCCACGGAAGAGCGAGGCTATACCACGGCTGCCACCATCGAGCACCCCACCTTCCAGAAAGGAGCCACCAACTGCACGGCCAAATCCCAGGATTGGTTTGATCAGCACAAGCGAGAGTGCCTCATCCACATAGTACTTGTTGAGTGCAAAACGGTAGAGTGGGTTGCGATTCTCTTTATAGTCGAAGCCATTCCGATAGAACATCCATGCGACGGCAAAACCCAGTATGGCGACTAGGACGCTCAGCCCTGTTGAGATCCTCATAGTGTTGAGACTGGCCTCTGGTATTGGTACACCCTGGAACGATACAGCATTGAGGAAGTCTGGTAGCGGTGCCCATTTGGCAAGGCCGATCAGACTCAACGAGCCCAGGAAGCCACCAATCACTGAAAGAACAGCTAGGATGATCAACGGAATAGACATCACAGACGGCACTTCTCGAACATGGTAGTAGTAGACACCGCCAGCATGATGGGGACCCGCTGCTTCTTCCTCATGCTCATGCTCATGCTCTTCTACCATCACAGGTTGAGTGCGATAACGCCCACTGAAAATTCCAAAGAAGAGCCGGAACATATAGAAGGAGGTCAGACCAGCCGTTAGCAAACCGACACCCCACAGCACATAGAGACCAGGATTGCCCGTCTTCATTGCCTGAGCTAGTACTGCACTCAGAATGTCATCTTTACTCCAGAAACCAGCCAGAGGAGGAATACCACTAATTGCAAGTGTTGCGATCAAAAAGGTCCAGGCGGTAATGCGCATGCGAGACCACAAACCACCCATCTTGCGCATATCCTGCTCACCCTCCAGAGCATGGATCACAGCACCGGCACCTAGGAAGAGCAAGGCTTTAAAGAAAGCATGTGTGACCAGATGGAAGATACCAGCGGTATACCCATGCATACCCTCAGCCATGAACATATAACCCAACTGGCTAATCGTTGAATAGGCCAGCACACGCTTGATATCGAGCTGAACCATCGCAATAGTGGCCGCAAAAAGTGCAGTCGCGCCACCGATTCCAGCTACCACATTCAAAGCCACAGGAGCTAGATCGAACAAGACATGAGTGCGAGCAACGAGATAGACACCAGCCGTCACCATCGTAGCAGCATGGATCAATGCACTTACAGGAGTCGGACCCTCCATAGCATCCGGTAGCCACATATAGAGCGGTAACTGCGCCGACTTTGCAGCACAGGCTATGAAGAGTAGCAGACAGATAGCAGTGATTGTACCAGTACTGATATTAACTGGAGTTTTAAGCACATCAGAGAAATTCAGTGACTGGAAATTGACAAAGATCAGGAAGATTGCCAGCATCAGACCAAAGTCACCAATCACATTGATCACAAAGGCCTTCCGAGCAGCGGCAACTGCTGAAGATCGCTGATACCAGAAGCCAATCAACAGGAATGAGGCCAGACCAACTAGCGCCCAGCCGACCAGTAAGAAAAGGAAGCTATTAGCGGTAACCAGCAAGACCATCGCAAAAATGAAGAAGTTCAGGTAAGCAAAGAAGCGCCAAAATCCTGGATCTTCCTCCATATAGCCCGCTGAATAGATATGGATTAGTAGACCTACACCTGTGACTACCAATAACATCGTCATAGAGAGTGGATCGAGATACTGGCCGAAGCTGAGAGAGAGCAACGGACCATTCCCACCGCCCGAGGTCAGCCAGTTAAAGACAACCTGATCACTCACCCGTCCCGATACTGGAGTGCCTAGCATCAGAAAAAAATTGATGACGGCACACAGAAAGGCGAGGCCACAGGCACCCCAGGCTATAGCAAGGACTGCCGAGCGTTGGAGAAACCTGCCTGACAGTCCCAGAATGATGAAGCCTAGCAATGGGAAGAGCAATACCCATAGGCTAAGATTTGCCATAGTTTATCCTCGCAATAGATTCATCTCGTCAACATCGATATTGCGGCGTGAGCGGAAGATGGAGACGATGAGCGCTAAGCCCACAACGACTTCAGCGGCGGCAACTGTCAGAACAATAAAGACGAACATTTGTCCATCCGCTGAATCGAGAAAGTGGGATAAGGCCACAAACGATAGATTGACGGCGTTGAGCATGAGCTCGATTGACATAAAGATAATGAGCGGGTTACGCCGGATAAGTACTCCAACGGCTCCGATCGTAAATAGGACGGCGCTCATTACTAAATATGCTGATAATGGCACAGAGGCCATGATTTCCTCCTTTATTATGCTCTTCTCCCAAAGACCAACGCCCCCAGGATGGCGATGACGATCAGCAGGCTAGTCACTTCGAAGGGGAACAGGTAGCCGTGGAAGAGTGCTTGTCCAAATGCTTCAACATTCCCCTGGTGATTTACGACGTTTGATAGGCTCTCTGCTGCACTGGCTTTTGGTAGATTTGTTGAAGCGGCTCCATTGAAAAGCAGATAGCTCAGAGCGCCGACCAGAACTAGACCAAGCAGGCTACCAACGCCCTTTTGCCACGCGATACGATCAGCTTGCCGTTGCTCATCTTGATCCGGTGCCAACATGGTAACGACAAAAAGGAAGAGAACCATAATTGCGCCAGCGTAGATCAGAATTTGGACAATGGCGATAAACATTGCCTGCAATTGTAGGTAGAACAGAGCCAGGAATAATAATGTGAGGATCAGGCTCAAAGCGCTGTGTACCGCGTTCTTGAAGGCAATAACACCAATAGCAGTAGCTGTGCTAGCTACTGCCAACACAATAAACGATAACCATTCGGGTGTCATAGTTAATCCTCTTTATTTTGAAGCTTTCGTCTGTCCTGGTCCTGCTCTTCGTTAACCAGCAACATCGGACGCTCGACATGACAAGTCCCCAAACCAACGGCGGCGGCACTGGCCTGTGAGCCATCAAAGGTCTGTGATGTTTGTGGAACTGGCTGCACAGCTTCAGATGGTGCCTGTTCAGCCCAGACAACATTTGAGCCAGTCTCAGTATTCGAGCCGTTCGTCGCTTGGCTCTTCGGTTCGAGCAATTGTTCCTTATGATAGACCAGATCTTCTGCACGGTAGGAGGCCAGCTTGTACTCGCTCTCCAGAGTGATAGCTCCAGTTGGACAAGCAGCCTGACAGTAGCCGCAGAAGATGCAACGCAACATATTGACATCGAAGACCCTAGCATAGCGTTCTCCAGGAGAGACGCGGTTCTCCTCAGTATTCTCTTCTGCCTCGATGTAAATAGCGTTTGCAGGACAAGCACCAGCACACAGATAGCAGCCAACACAGCGCTCCATCCCATTTGCATAGCGGTGTAGAACGTGCCGTCCACGGAAGCGTGGCGGCAGCTTTCGCTCTTCCTCGGGATAGGAGACGGTCGTTGGCTTTCTACCTATGTTCTTGAGGGTTGTGGCCATACCCTTAATGATGTCAAAAGACATTTCAGAAACTCCTTAAATTGTTCAGTACCAGAACTTGCAATCGCGATGAAGATGGTAAACAAGTATCATCTTGTCGGCCCAGGAGACCCCTGTGATTGATCCAGGGGAGGAATGGGCGTT
>CBJMBI010000247.1:0-6124 GCA_966427955.1 uncultured Ktedonobacterales bacterium | reverse complement strand
CGTCATCTGCGACAAGTGGACCTCTCTTGCTCCAAGGGCAGATAGCCGATCTCACTTATCATTTGGCTATCAACCCTGGAAAAATTGGCCCCAACACCTTTGAAGTTGCTTTGACGGAGAAAGATGGTCAACCTGCCCAAAATATTAATGACGTTGAAGCGTATTTTGTGATGGAAGATATGGATATGGGGATTGAGGTGTTGGATTTCACTCCGGTCAGGAATACCCCTGGCTACTATGGTGCAACAGCAAGTATTCTCAGTATGGCAGGCCACTGGCAAATTAATCTGATTGTACGACGTGCAGGTTTCGATGATGCTAAAGTTGCAATCCATTGCACGATAAGTTCATGATACTCACTTGTGAGCCTCTTTCCCAGGTAAAACAGAAAGGGAGCAGAGGGAGAAGTTTAGCTTCCCTCTGCTCCTAATTCACATTTCCTTGCTATTGATAAGAAAGTACCAGCCTGTTTTCCTTTTCAGAACTGTACCGCTGATATACGCGATTGGTGATAACAGCCGAGGCGGCACCTGCCCCAATCAGAGACCAGCCTAGTGGAGAGAGTGGGGCTAGATTGAGAATGGTGCGCAATGATGGGAGCATAATTGCAGCCACCAGCATACCTCCGGAGCCTGCAACGGCACCTAGGACAGATTTTGTCAGGCGCCCTTCAGCTCGGCCTTCGTCAAGTGTCTGGGCAAGCTGGGTTGTAACAATGCTGGCAAATGCAACGGTGCGTGCATCTGGCTGCTTCAACAGAAGTGCGTAAGAGATCAGTGCAGGAACGGCGCTCAGTAGGGCACGACGTATAATGTCGTTGCGCAAAGGCTTATCGAGTGCTGTTGCCCCTTCACGATCAAGTCCAGCAAGATGGCGGTGTTCTGGCTGCTGAAGCGCGACTGCTGTGGCTGGCAAGAGATCAGTAATCACATTCATGGCTAAGATTTGGCGTGCAGTCAAGGGGAATGGAAGTCCCAATAAGCTTGCTCCTACCACTAACCCCAGCTCACCTAGGTTGCCACCCAGTAGTAAACCAAGAGCACGGCGAATGTTACGCCAGAAGCTACGTCCCTCTACAAGTGCTTCCACCAGCGTAGAGAAATCATCATCAGCAAGTACAACATCAGCGGTCTGACGGGCAACTTCGGTTCCACCACGGCCCATTGCTACTCCAACATCAGCTAATCGTAAGGCAGGTGCATCGTTTACACCATCTCCAGTCATAGCCACAGTATGTCCACGACGTTGCAAGCTTTCAATAATGCGTAGTTTGTCCAGAGGTGTTGCTCGGGCAACGACTACAGCATGTTCTAAACGCTCATCAAGTTCATCATCAGGCATTTCTGTGACTTCATAGCCTGTAAGGACTTTCCCATTATATTCGCCTGGGGCAAGCAGTCCAGCTTCTCGAGCGATGGTACGGGCTGTAGCAGGATGGTCGCCTGTGATCATGATCATGTGTACACCAGCGTTATGGCAGCGGCGTACGGTTGCTTGTACAGTAGGCTTCAGTGGGTCACTAATTCCCACAAAGCCAAGCGCTGTCAATCCGTGTGGATTGTCTAGTGGGATCTCAGATCGTCCTTCGGCCACCATCAGAACACGCAGACCCCGCTCAGCAAGACGCTGAGCATAGGCGAGCAATTCTTGTTGGCCATTAGCATCTAGTGGTTGTTTCTCTCCATGATGGAGGATCCAACTGCATCGAGGTACCAGCGCTTCTGGTGCACCTTTCAAGCACAGACTTCCATTTGCGACTGTTGCGTGGAATGACCGTACAGGATCAAAAGCTAGCTCGGCGGTATGTTTCACCTGTAAGCGCTCTCCAAGACCTGCCTCCTGAGCCCCTTGAATTATGGCAATATCGGTAGGATGGGATTTAGCGTCTGGAGCATCCGGATGTGGACTAGCCAATGCGGCTGTCAATAATACCTGCCTCTGACTAGGTGAGAGATCACCTGGGAGTTTGGCTTCCTGATCATTATCATCGACTAGGCTTACTGCTAGACGTCCCTCTGTAAGAGTTCCTGTCTTGTCTGTACATGCAATATCGACACGCCCAAGGGTCTCAACTGCTGAGAGACGGCGGACAAGCGCTTTCAGGCTTGCCAAACGACGAGCTACTGCAGCTTCACTGACGCTGGCTAGCAGTGGTAACCCTTCGGGAATGACTGCCAGAACCACGGTTACTCCCAGGGTTAGTTGGAGGATCAGTGGCTGTCTGCGAATCAGTCCTGAAGCGATGACAATTCCACCTCCTACTACAGAGAGGGGTAAGAGGATATGGAGCAGTTGGCTTAGGCGCGTTCCTAGTGGGCTTTCCTCTGTAGTTTCTACAGCGGACAGCGCCGCTGCTGTTGCTCCCATACGTGTTTGACGACCGACTGCTACTACGACTGCTTTTCCCATGCCTGTGGTAACATTACTTCCTTCGAGAATGATGCGATCCGTGTCGTTCCTTCCAATAGGGACTTTGGGAACTGGCAATGACTCACCTGTCAGTGCTGCCTCATCAACTTCCAATCCTTGTGAATGGAGCACACGTGCATCGGCTGCTACACGGTCTCCTGCTGATAACAGGAGTACATCTCCTGGCACCACATCAGTGGCTGGTATTGTTACTGGATGTCCATCGCGTAGCACACGTGCAGTAGAGGTTCCTAAATGTTCCAATGTCTTTGCAACTTGATTAGCCTCATGCTCTTGCCAAGTACCTAGAGCAACATTAGCCAGGATTGTTGCAGCGATGATGACCGCATCCCCAATGGCTCCTAAGAAGAGCGAGAGTCCAGCGCCAGCTGCATAGATGGCGATGAGTGGAGAGTTAATCTGCTCAAAAAGTGTAACTAACAGTTGATTGCGACGTGTTTGTTCTGGAGCTGGCTGAAAACGTTTAGCCGCTTCCTCGGTGGTTAACCCTTCTTCAGAAGTATCTAACAGATGAAGTACGTCCTCGGGACTCATCTGTCCCCAACGTTCTGGATGGGGATCAACGAGATGAGTGGTGCTTAATCTGGCTCGTTTGCCTCCTTGCAGTCTAAGCCATCCATCGGCCATTGCGCCTAGTGAAGCAATAGTGACTGCACGGGAGGCATGCCCTACACCTGGCATTCCTCGTAAACCCCACGTAATACCAATGATATTGGATATGACTGAAAAGAAGATTGAGTCGCGTATAGTGTCATTTCGACGTTTGGTTGCATCAAGTATAGCCACGATTGCTAGAAGATCAGGGGCTAGCAGGTCGACACGAGCCGGCAGGCGGCTTCGGTCATCTGTGAGACCAATGGCCAGGTCGCAAGCTGCGAATGCTTCCGCCGCGCTGGCATTGTCCGAGACAAATGCAACGCGTGCCCCGGTTTGTTGCTCCGTGCGAATAGCTTCTACTGCATTATCACATTCCAAAAGCGGAATATGTGCACGATAAGCAAGTGCTTGCATGGTCATCTGATCCCCTTTGGAGATCAAGCCAAGTCTTACATTATGGGTTTGACAGGCCTGGACGAGTTCCTCGACGCCCGATGTAAATTGTGGTTGGAGTACAAAGAGGCCAAGAGAATGCTCTTCACGAGCACTGCGAAGTTCTAGCACATAATTCCCGTCTTGTCGGAGATGTGCAGCTGCAGGGAGGGTGCTCCAGTCCTTGACAGGGCCAAGCGTGTAGCGAACTCCCTCAACATAAGCTGATGCGACATAGCCGTCGAAATTGCCATTGGTTGCTGGTAGGTTCTCTGTGGTCTTGAAGACTCCTCCCCATGGAGAGCCAGCGGCACCTGCCACACCTGTTGCTAGTCCGAGGAGATATAACTCGTCGTATTCCCCAACTAGTGGCAGTATATTCTTCAGCTCGAGTCTGTTGGTAAGCAAACGTGCTCCATCTAGCAGAATGATATCTGGTCGCTGGATCGTGCGATTCTTGCGCGTACCAACTACTGTAATGCCTGATCGTATCACTCGGGCGGAAGTGCTCAGATCTGCACTTTCTTGTCCAACCATTGCAGCACGCGGGTTGACGAGCAGGAGTGCGATAAGTATTTGTCTCCATGAACGCGTAAGAAGCGCGGTCATTGCTGTATAGGCAAGTGATATTGGATTCAACACGCGTAGGTAGTGATCAAGGAGTGATGGTGCGACCGGAGCTGGGCGAGGCTCAGGGGTAAATGCCTGGAATGATTTATCGCTTAGGAGCTGTAGGACGAAAGGGCCTCCATAAAGTCGTGCGCCAGGGGGGATAATGCTATTGCGTATGGCTGGCATCGGTAGACCATCGCTGCCAATGGCTGTACCTGCTCCTTCTATGACATGCGCAGCAAGAGGAGTTCGCTCTCCTGCTCCCAAGCGGATGATAGCGTCTGGTTGTGCCGAAGGCGCACTTTTCACGCGTTCCTCATGACGATGCCATGCATTTCGCCGTGCTTGTGTTTCTGTCAACAGACGCAATGATTCTAGTGTATTGGTTGTTAAACCAAGTGGGCTCTCGGCAAACGTAAGAGCTAGAATGTTTGGCAGACTTATGACAAGACTTGCGACTGTTTGTCCAAGTAGTTTGCGCAGTCCATAGCGAAAAGTGGGAATGCTCTGCACAATCCCCAGTATGGCAGCAGTATGCATGGCGGCAGATGCGCCTGGTAGTGGCTCTTGGATATGGAGAAACCGACGTATTGTCAGCAATCCAAGACCAAGAGTACTTTCTGTCAAGCGGATGGCACTTTGGAGCAGGGGGGCTGGATCGAGGGGATGGGCCGGGCGGTCTTCCTCTGGCAATTCTGGAAGTTCCATGCCCACGATTTCTGCAATCAGGTCATCAATATCAGTCTGGTGTTTGGTAAATTCTACAAGCACACGACCAGTGAGTTGGTTCACGGTAGCACGTACCCCTAGCTGCTCGAGAGATGTGACAACACGCTTGGCCAGATCTGGATCACGGTCTAGACCTCGTACAGGAATACGTGCACGTATGAGTTCTCCCCTCCGTTCACGGATAATGGGTGGAGCGGCGGGTTCCCTGTCAGGCATATCGGTTGTCTCAATATTGGTATCTTGAAGGAGCTTGTGCATCCTTTCTAAGATGTCCTGCTCATTGGTTATTGTGGAATCAAAATGAATCAGTATATTGCCAGTTAGCGCGTTTGCCTCTACATCATGTATTCCTGGAACCACTCGTAGTTGTGTTTCTAAAGTACGTTTTCCTTGCCCTGACCAAGCTGGCAGATGCAGACGTATCCGACCTGGAAGGGTATGGAGAATGCATGGTTTCTCTGCTGCTGCTATAGCCATTTCTTTCCTCAAATCCCTATCTAGCATGTTTATAATGCATTAAACAATGGGTTGCTTAGGAGGTTGGACAGACCTAATCATGGGTGATGACAAAATAATCACGCAAAAATTGTGCGCGAGGTTGTTTTCTGAATTTGTCAACAGTTCTTCTGATATGCAGAGTTCGCTGGCAAATTTTGTCTGGATAAGAGAATAGGCAAAAGGGATTAGAGGACCAGAGCGCTATGAGAAATTGCATTTTGGACAATAACTCACTGTGCGGAGACCCGTTTCATCTTATCCAGAGAATACTTGTATAATTTGCCATCAGAGTTGTTTATCGTGTCCGATGTGAATTACTGTGGAAGGGGCTCGTTCCGGTGGTGCCGTATGTTCTGTGCCTCCGCCCATAGATCCTCAGCATCTTCACGCACACGTGCTGCAGTTCTCTGAACGTTGAGCTTGAGAGTTGCTGTAAGGGAACTGAAACGCTGAGCTAGATCATCTAGCTTCTCTTCGGCTTTTCTTGTTACAGGCTTATTCTGCTCCTCTGTCTGGGCAGTAGCTTGCTCTGATAGCTGGGCAGATTGGTCTGGCGATGTCGTCTGCCCTGTCTTCTCCTGGTCCCGTTGATCAGCCTCCTCATGGGTAATGTGTGTCATATTTTGAAGGCGTAGATAGGTACGGGCTGCATAGAAACCTAGAGAGTGTGCCATACGGTTTACAAATGCATCAGGATGTTCCATTACTGGATGGCTTGGTTGTTCGCCATGATGTTGGTTTATCAAGATAAATCCTCCCTATTTTCTCGCAATAGCTCAGCCTACTGTGTTGCGGGAATCTCACCACTGGACTCGCTATGATTGGT
>CBJMBI010000246.1:0-6154 GCA_966427955.1 uncultured Ktedonobacterales bacterium | reverse complement strand
ACTAGAGCGTTATAGCGAGCTGCAATCTGCTCCATAGTTAACGAACGCAAGCTCTCAATGCCAAAATCGGCACAGGCAAAAGAGCCAATGATATTGCCATGGACAACTGCCCGCTTGAGATCATCAAAGGCATAGCGTCCATTAGCTTGTGGCTGGACTGTGGAGAGATAACCGAGAAAGCCGCCAGCAAAAGAATCGCCCGCTCCTGTAGGATCGATAACTTCTTCCAATGGATAGGATGGAGCGCTAAAGTAGGTATTATCAGCTCCAAAGAGTAGAGCACCATAACTACCCAATTTCACTACCACATACTTCAATCCCAGTTCAAAAAACTGGCGTACAGCAGTTATGATACTAGCTTGGTTGGTAAACTGGCGTACCTCTTCTTCACTCATCAAAAGCACGTCAACACGCTTCATTACTTCAGTAAGCTGTGTACGAGCAGTCTCAATCCATAGGTTCATTGTGTCAAGGACAGTGAAGCGACCAGTAGGGATCTGATCTAAGACTTCCAATTGCAAATCCGGCTGGATATTGGCCAGAAAGACGAGAGAGCTTTGCTTATATGAATCGGGCACAGCAGGATGAAAATCGGCGAAAACTCCCAATTGAGTATCAAGTGTATCTCGGGAGTTCATATCTAGATGGTAGCGACCATGCCAGTGGAATGTCTTACCATTCTGAACCTGTAAGCCTGCCAGATTGATATTATGCTCACGCCAGAAATCCAGATACTCCTGAGGAAAGTCCTTTCCAACTACTGCTACCAGATTGACCTGGTCATAGAGAGAAGCAGCAGTTGAAAAATATGAGGCAGCTCCACCAAGAACGCCATCTACTTTCTTAAAAGGTGTTTCCACAGTATCAAGGGCTACAGAGCCAACAACAAGAATTGACAAAGTTTATCCTCCATTACAAAAATTGATAGATTAGAAGAATATCTTGCTATTTCAAGAACCGTATTAAACGGGAGTGGCATCACTGAGGTGCTCGATCACGCCATCCAGAAAAGCCAAACTCCGGTTAAACTTGTCTCGTGCCAGAGTCCGAGCGGGTTCGGTGTGGAGGCTATGATATAATTCGATAAAGCGTTCCTCAATGTGGCGCAAAATAGCGGCTAGCACTTCGCCAGTAACTGCTTGGTTGGGATAGCGTGTTCCAAACTCAATGAGCGAAGTTACCACGGCCAAACCACTTAGGCGGCCTAATTTATCAGCATCATAAAGAATTTGACCCTCAGAAAGATCTCCATTGCGCTCTTCAATGGGCACGGCGGTTGTATGTGTTAAGATTGCTTGCTCAACCTTATTAATACATTTTGTATCAACATCATGTTCTTTCAAGAACTCAACTGCCATCTGGGCGGATTTTATATGATGCTTCTGATAGCCGTGTGCTACTGTCGAGATATCATGGAGATAAGCTGCGATTACTAAGGCATCAAGATCTATTGGGATGGGATTTTCCTCTAGTGCCTCTAGTTCCAGAGCAAGCATCTTACAGTTTGCGACGACTGCACTTATATAACGAAAACCTTCTTGCCCCATCGTTTCTTCAGCGTAGTGAGCAACAGCCTGTGCGATGTCTGTCTCCATAAAATTATTGCGCGCGAGGAACTCCAAACTTCAAACGGGAAAAGAAAGCGCGCTCCTCCTTAGATTTTTTGCAAACCTTCGTTATATCTAACGAAAAGGTAACATGGGCTACATGCGAACAACCTAATAGTACTAATGCATGAGTTAATGATTGCTGAACTTCCACAGGAATATGTTACCATGATAGACAATACATCACGCAACTGCAAGTACATGCCTCTTCTAGCATGTTACTGATAGCGTTGGTTGTCCGTTCCACTACACAGAAGAGAAAAGCACCTCGCCACCCGCAGAAAGACTATAGAGATTATAGTCTAACAGCTGCGTACCACGAAGAGGGCTACTGTTGCTTGAATGGAACGGACAAGTTAATACAGTAGCTATCGAAGGGATTGTAGCGCATGATCCGGGTGGAAACTAAGGAGAAATCCTGGTCTTTTGAAGAGATTTACGACGAATATAAGACACCTATTTATAATTATGTGTATCATTTGGTAGGCGATCGTGAACAAGCTGATGATCTAACGCAAGATACGTTCTTGAAAGCTTTTCGTGCTTTACCAAAAATGGATGCAAACTTGAAATTGTCTGCATGGTTATATAGGATTGCGACGAATACGGCTTATGATGCTCTTCGTCGTCGCAAGCTTATTGCATGGCTCCCTTGGCAAGACCTTGATCATGAGCCTGCCGATGTTGAAGGAGCCGATCCACAAGATATTTATGGGACGACGGAATTGGTGCGTACGGCTCTTTGCCGGATGCCTCATCAATATAGATCCGCGCTGCTTCTGTATACACAGGAGGGCTTTTCTTATAGCGAGATTGCGCGTACGCTCAATATTGCAGAGAGCGGAGTCAAGATGTATCTCTCGCGAGCGCGACAATCATTCCGAGAACATTATCGGGCTCTCGAACAAGGAGGAAGCGCAAAATGATATGCGAGCAAGGCAAGGGGTCTCTTGGTGCCTGCCTTGATAGCCAACTCGCATGGGAAGAATGTGAAGCCATTGCAATTCATCTGCAACTCTGGCCAGAGTATCGCAGTAGTCTTGTGGGTTTCTACTATTTTTATGCGCTTATCTTTGAATTCTTGCGTATAGCACCAGACGAATATTTTCAGCAAAAAAGTTTCTCTTCAGTGCAATGTCAAAAAATTACGGGAACTTGCAACTTCTCTACATTTGTGAGTGATGAACAACAAGGAATTTATCTGATAGACGCGCAGCATGATGCATCATTGCAACTAGATTTATCAAACGCCTGTAGCCCTGTGTTTTGGACCCAATTTCCATGGTTTTCAGTAGACAGAAAAGTTTAGGAAAAACTTGACCATTGTGAGGGAAGGGCGACATGCAAATCACCATACGATCGCTGGGTGGCAAACTGATCATTGCTGCAACGTTGACTTTTTTACTCTGCATGCTTCTTTTTACCATTCTTTCATGGGCTATTCTCCGGTTTTATGCTGAATATCAAGCAGAGAAGGATGCACAGACACATTTATCATTAATTAGGTTGGCATATCAAAACCATCAACATACGATAAGAGATGATCTAGAGAGAGTGATCCGTAATCGAGACATAACCCAAGCGCTCTCTCAACCAGTAACTGTGCAGGCGAGTAACCAGTATCTACGTGGATTGCTTGTGGCCTTTTCTGCAAGCGACCACTTTTCGACACTCGATCTTGTCTCTGCAAGCCATACTATCATAGCGCAAGGTGAGGTAGCAGGCAGTAGATCTCCTTTTTCCTCTGCTGAAGGTGAACTGATAGATCAGACCTTACGAGGGCAATCGGTTTCGCTGTTACAAAAGATAGCGCTCCCTGCTATAAACTCCGATTCGCAAAGCCTCCAATGGGTGCTAGAAATTGCTGTTCCAATTGACCATGTATCTCCAACAGATTCGCAGGAACTGCTCTTGGCAACACAGCCCATAGATCACGATTTTGCAGAGACATTAGCGCAGCACTCTGGAATAAGTCTAGTAATGTGCTTGACTGGACAGATATTAGGAACAACCGAAACTGTGGTAGAACAGCTCGTGGCAAAGCATGGCCTTTCAGAGGAGCAATTTTGCAAAGTGGGCACTACAACTTTTAGCAATGGATTGCAGCACTATCTGGCTCAGGCAAGCCAGATAAGTGTACAGCAACAGGTTGCTGGCTCACCTTCGGTGGTGGTCACAATAGTAGAGCCGCTTGACAACTTTGGGGCACATGGTCCACAGTTTCTACTCATCCTCATCGGAATGGGCCTCTTTGTTTTTGCACTTGGTATTATTATCTACACATTTGTGACTAGTGTTTTGCTCATTCGTCCATTGCGTCGATTACAAGCCCATGCTCAGTCAGTCGTAGCCAGCAGTACAGGCCTTCAACTGGATCTTCCACGTACTAATGAACTGAACATGTTAGCAAGCTCGCTGAACGTGCTCTCCGATTCTCTCTATAATGAGAGTCAAGCTCTGATAGAACAAATGAGTAATCTACTAGTCATGAGCGATTCTCTGATGTCAACGTTGAATCTGGAGCAATTACTAGGTGAATTTGTCTCGCATATGGGGCGTATCATGAAGGTTAAGCATGTCTCGCTATTACTCTATGGACGTGAGACGCATTCGCCTTGGGCGGTGGCGCACTGGTCACGAGAGCAAGAAAGTCAGTACCCATCAGCGATGACCTCGGTTGTACCAAGCAGTGTAAGCGTCTACGCGGATCCTGATAGTGATATCACATTGGCTGTGACAACAAAAATGGTTGCTCTACCCAGTTCCCGCAACAATTCTTCTAGTGGCAAGCGTGCGGCCTTGCGAGCAGTGAAGCTTGCACAGACCAAGCCACATCAGGAAATCGCTCCATCTTCTTCCTATGGATTGCGTCGTTCTCGCATTCCGCGTACAGCCTTGCATGATCTAGACATGATTTTGGCTCCTATGGCAATTAAGAGGCAAAAGATTGTCTATGGAGAGGATATTTCCCTTATTTACCAACAACGTAAGGATAATTGGGCACGTATGGCTCTTGAAGCAGGCTATCGCTCGGCAATTGCGGTGCCTTTGCTTTTCCAGGAACAAGCAATTGGCGCTTTTATTCTCTATACTGACGAGATCCACCGGATTAGCAGTCGAGATACGTTCTTGCTTAGTACTGCAGCACTGCAGACATCGATGGCTATTGAGAATGCTCTCTTATTTGCAGAAGTGAAAGAGAAGAATGCGGCTTTAGAACGTGCTAACAGTCTCAAGTCACAATTTTTAGCAAACGTAACTCATGAATTGCGTACGCCCTTGCACAGTATTATCAGTTATGGGGCCTTGATACTTGAAGGATTTGTAGATGGGGAGTTAACGTCTGAACAAGAGGACCATATTCAATTTATGGTGCGACGAGCCGAAGACCTTTCACATTTGGTTGATGATATGCTTGATCTCTCAAAGATTGAGGCAGACCGCATTGAGGTCAATCTAGAGCCGCTCAGTCTGGAACCCTGCCTTCAAGAGGTTGTCAGCCAATTGAAGCCAATGGCAAATAGCAAAGCTCTCTATCTGAACTTGGAGGTAGAGCCGGAGCTACCGCTGGCTTATGCAGATAGTCACCGCGTTCGTCAGGTAGCTATTAATCTCGTGTCCAATGCCTTGAAATTCACAGAGAAAGGTGGGGTAACCATTCGTTGCAAGCACTTGGTAGACCAGGATATGCTCTATGTCTCTGTGACTGATACGGGCATCGGTATCTCACCAGCTGCACTCAGCTACATCTTCGATGCATTTCGTCAGGCAGATGGTAGCACGACACGGAGATTTGGGGGAACAGGGCTGGGTCTGACTATTGCAAAAAAGCTTATCGAATTGCAAGGTGGAGAGATCGCGGTAGAAAGTATCTTAGGAGAGGGTACCACATTCTCATTTACATTGCCAATGGTGGCATATTGACACACTTGTTTAGTACAATATACAAGCAGTACGAGTTAACTCTACGACATTGAAATAAAGAAAAAACAAGTGTAAAGAAGCAAATAGAAAGCGAGGCTGACTATGAATACATCAGCAAGTGATGCACATCCAGCAACCATTTTAGTGATAGAGAACGAGGTTTCTAATCGTCTCCTTGTCGAACGTGTTTTGTCCACGCGGTCCTACCGTTGTATCTCGGCATCCAATGGACGGGAGGCACTCGAAGTCCTTGATCATGAGCGGGTTGACTTGATTCTCACGGATCTTTCCATGCCAGTCATGGATGGCTATCGTACAACTCAATTGATCCGTGCACGTCCTGGCATGGAAAAACTCCCTATTGTTGCAGTTACTGCCTTTGCATTAAATGATGAGGGTGAGGCGGCGAAGCAAATTGGGTGTACAGAATATCTGACAAAGCCCTTTAAGCCACGCCAATTACTAGAGTTGGTAGACCGTTTACTGGCGTCTGACGAAACGAAGTAAGACATTTCTGTGTGTCTTGGCTCTAGTGCTAGACAGTTGGCTTGTCCCTGACTTTTGGTGGCATCTCTTTGGATGTTTCTCGTTTCCCTTGTCTTGATCACGTATAATGGTAATCC
>CBJMBI010000245.1:0-6177 GCA_966427955.1 uncultured Ktedonobacterales bacterium | reverse complement strand
CCAACATCATCGATGAAGTTCCGTCCATCTTGATCGACAGCCGTGATCCGAGCACGACCATTGAGCATATAGGCCCATTCGGCTTGCTTATGCCAATGCATTTCTCGCACGCCTCCTGGTGTCAGACGCATATTCACTCCCGCCAGAGTTGTGGCGATGGGCAGTTCTCGCACAGTCACCTCTCGTGACCAGCCGCCTTCGTTGAGCCGATTGTGCGCATTGGAGAACGAAAACTTCAAGTTAGGGATAGTGCCAGAGTCGGTAGGGGGAGGCGCCAGTAGACTGGGATTGAGTCGGTCCAGAACAATGTTGCGTGGACCAGGATCGGTTGCGCCGAGACCGTCCCTCATTGGCTGTGGCACCTGCTCTGCATCTTTTGCATGATCATGAAACAATTTTTTCATAAAAGCTCACCTTTCGTAATGGAATGCTCAGCCCTGAAAATGGATTGTATACTTGATGCATCCTGCTTTTCTTTCATTGGGAACCAGTGGGTGTGGGTCAAGGACGACTTTAGTATTATCCATCGATATGCTAATCGATTTTCTTGAAAGAAGGAGTTATTATGAGTGGACGTCATCCAATTTCTGAGCTTTTTGACCGCTTCTCGCCTGAAGAGAAACAAGAGATAGAGGAAGAGACAAATAAATTGTGTGCTTGAATAAGGGATAGCATTGTTGGCAAAGGAAAGGGCTCGTCCCCACCAGTTGACGGGCCTATTTTTGTATCCACAGGTATGCCATAATGGAGAGGAGTGACGACTCCCCATGCCTGAATGGCAGGGGCTTCTCGCAGTAGCCCAACGGAACATACCCGTCGTGGCAGTTTCACGAAGGCTCCGTCCGAGCCTACAGTCGGTTCAATCTCGGTAGGTGGCTTGTGGCTCTTAAAAAAACCTACGTCATTGATTGGTACGCGATGGTTAACACGGTAGTGTTTTTACCCCAGGCCCTTCGCCTAGGAACCCATACACTATTCAGTTGTTCGTGTACTAGATTCAGTATAGCATAGGTATCAATATACAAATGTTCATCATACGGGAAAGGAAAGTGAAGGTTTTGTCATGCAGGAAGGTACCACCAGTGCCCAAGCCCCAACAAAGGACTCGCCATTCATCCCCATGCCTGAATGGCAGGGGTCTTCTGGCTCGGAGAGGAATAAGAAACTGAAGGATGTTGGCTGTATTGTGGACAAAAAACAAAGTCGTCTCCATTTGCTGGAGAGAGAGATCAGGCGTTTAGAGACCCGCATCAAGATGCTAGAACCACGCAGTAATCGCTATTCCTGGATACGGGTTTGGATCTTTTTTATTGGCTTGGGCCTCAGCTTTGTCATGCTTGTTGCCGTTGGTTGGTGGCTGGCCTTGCCTCTAGCCGTGATTACCATGACCGCTTTTGGTATCGTCGCATACTATCATGGCCAACTCGATCGCAGTGTTGCCATGCATACAATCTGGCGACAGATTAAAGCCATGCACGTATCACGTATGAAGCTAGATTGGCAACATATTCCTGATGTAGATCCTGGTACGTTAATTGAGGGACATCCCTTTGAACATGATCTAGATATTACTGGAAAATATTCACTTCACCAGTTGCTCAATACTGCCATCTCTCATGAAGGAAGTCTCCTTTTACGGGATTGGTTGCTGAACATGACACCCGATCTTGCTACAATCCATAAACGGCAGGAACTAGTACGTGAGTTAACTCCCTTGACTCTCTTTCGCGATAAGTTGATCCTTAAATCGCTGCTGGCATCATCGGGAGAGCCAAAAAAGTTAGAGGGCAAACGGTTGCTAGGATGGCTCAATGCACAATCTTCCACACTTTCAGTGGCCAAGATGCGCCTGTTAGTAGTCGGTGCTGCTGTACTAAATATACTGACTGTCTTATTCCTCATTCTCGATTTTCTATCTCATTGGCAGATGCTGCCCATCTGGTTTTACTGCATGCTAGTGTCTTTAGTTCTGTGGAGGGTTACAAAGAGGCACCGTGAGGTGTTAGAAGAAGCCACTTCTGTGCATCAGAGTTTCGCCGCACTCAGCAGCATTTTCTCCTACCTGGAGACATATCGCTATGGAAAGCACCAGCATCTTAAGAACTTCTGCGAGCCATTCTTCCAGGACCAAAGATATAGGCCATCACAACTGCTCAAGGGAATTGCACGCATAAGTGCTGCTGCAATGCTGCGCAAAAATCCATTCTTCTGGTTGCCTGTCAATCTCATCATGCCATGGGGTTACTATTGTACCTATCGCCTGATCGAGTATAAAAAGCAACTTGCAGAGCGTCTACCTATCTGGCTTGATCGCTGGTTTGAATTGGAGGCGCTGTGCTCACTGGCAGCATTTGCTTATCTCAATCCTGACTATCATTTGCCGAGTGTAGAACCTGTGGCTCAATCTGAAGCAGGCAATACAACACTTTTCTCTGGTAAGGACCTAGGGCATCCGCTGATTCCAGATGAGAAAAAGGTGACCAACGATTTCACCATCAATGAACTAGGAGAAGTGATCATCATCACTGGCTCAAACATGGCTGGCAAGAGCACCTTTCTGCGGACACTTGGTGTCAATCTTTGTCTGGCCTATGCTGGAGGACCAGTAAATGCGAGTCTGCTTCAGACCTCGCTCTTCCGACTCTTCACCTGTATTCGCGTGACTGATTCAGTTGTTGATGGCTACTCCTACTTCTATGCCGAGGTGAGGCGGCTGCGTGCACTATTGGATGCACTGGCTAAGCCAGATCAATTGCCTGTCTTCTTCCTAGTAGATGAAATCTTCAGAGGGACAAATAATCGTGAACGGTTAATTGGTGGGCGCTCTTATGTGAGAGCGGTAGTTGGTCGCAACTGTATCGGAGCGATTTCAACGCACGATCTGGAATTAGTCAAGCTGGCTGATATAGTGCCACAGGTCAAGAACTATCACTTTAGAGAAGAGGTAATTGATAGCCGTTTGGTCTTTGACTATATTCTTCGTCCTGGTCCTTGTCCTACAACAAACGCGCTGAAGATCATGCAAATGGAAGGACTCCCTGTTGAGGAGTTACCGGACTATGGTTAGAGCATATTGGGCTAATTGAGCATTGCTAACATCTGGCGTGCCGTTTTGATGTAGCTGAGGATTTCGTAGCGATCGCTGGCCTCAGGCGCAAGTTCCGTGTAAGCTTTCAGGTCTTTGATAGCATGTGAGTAGTGTTTGAGCTGAAGGTTGATAAGACCGCGATCTCGCCACTCCTCAGCTGTCCGTGGGTGAAGCATAATGAGGAGGTCACAGATAGGAAGTGCGCGATCATAATCGTCCTGATTGATATAGATCCTTTTCAGGTTATTGAGAATGCGCATCAACCAGTTTCGGCGTGTGAAGGGTTTGAGCCACTGGGGATGAAATTTGATGCGATGCTGTGCGATCTGATGAATGCGCTCTCGGCAGCTCCGTTCATTCATCTGTAGACCCCCTTCATAGGGATCGATGTAAATAAAACCCTGAGGTGATTGGCAGCGCACGAGAAAGTGATATGGCATGCCAACGCCATCAATCTGGATGCCGACACGTTTGCCAACTTCTGCGTAGATGAGGGAAAGGGTTACAGGAATGCCGGTGTGCTCTTCTAATACCTTATTGAGAAAACTGTTGTCAGGATTGTGATAATCATCTCGGTTGCCATGAAATTTCTCTTCCTCGAAAAGTACCTTATTCATTGCTTCGATGACCTGTAGGGTCTCGATCTCTGTTGGTAAGGTAGGCTGGAGATGGGGGTCTGGAAGTGAGAGTGCTGTCCTCACACGTAGTGCGAGGCTGTCAAGTTGTGCAGTATAGTACGCCATGTCGAGGTTTGGATATTGCGTGCTGGCGATAAGCAGTGCTGCTTGTGCAAGATCGATGGTCTCGTCATCTCCAGCGAGCAGGGCGGCAAACGCTCGGTACGTACGTTGTCGTGCTGTATCTTTTGCGTATTGATCTGTCATGCTTCCAGCATTTAATCACAAAATGGTGTTTGAATGCAAGCTATATGCTTCGATGTTAAGATTTTTACGGCTCACCACGTGGTCTCTCAGGTTCTGAAGGCGGGAACTGATGGATGAAACCACTACCAGGAGCGGGATGTAGAAAGTGATCCATACTCATCCAGAGGCTTCGACTATGTCTATAGAAAATGACGGGTAGCAGCACGGCTAGAGGAATGCACCATAGCAGAGCCGTGATGATAGGTATACCGGGATTGGCTGCTAGTGGTAGAGCGATGGCTGTCACGATGAGTTCACTCACGACTAGATCAATGGCAATGGCGCTGGTAAAGTAACCTTCTTCTCGCTCATATGTAAAGTGGCACACTGGACATTGTTGATGCATACCGAAGGCGCTCCGAAATAGTTCTCCCTTGCCGCAAACAGGGCAGCGTAAGAAGATCCCGCGCCTTAAGAGTTCAGAAAATGTTGGCATATGGATGTATTCCCCTGTCATTACTCAATAGACTAGCTTATTTAGTGACGTTAGTGTGGTTTGCTAGTCCAAGTGTAGCATAAAAGAGAGTGTGTGCAATACTACATCGATCAGATTATCACTCCGAGCGTAAAACCCCTGCCCTTTAGGCCTGATTCTTACCCACATTTGACAAATGGATTTTGTCAAATGGCCCTGGAAAAGGGATGCCATTGCGGACTATTTCATAGCCTCAACGGTATCAATCCTCCCCACAGGTAACCCCAAAAAGATGTGGGTAAGAATCAGCCCTTTAGGCATGGGGATAGAAGCGAGTCCTTTTGGGGAGGGGAAGATGGGGCGGCGCAGGCCGCGTGCGATAGCACAATATTCCTCTCTTGATACCATATTTCCAGATTCCAGTTGGCAATTTGAAATACTATGATGTTACAGATTTGAATATGCTTCGTTGTAAATACTAGAGGAGGTTAATCGAAAGGAGGTTGTACATATGGCAAAGAGAAGAATATCATGATGAAAGCGTTTAAGTACCGCTTGTACCCAACACGCAAACAAGCTGATATTTTCCAGTTCACCCTTGATCTCAATCGTGAGCTGTATAACGCTGCGTTAGAAGAGAGACGCGAAGCTTGGCGGATGAGTCGAGGAAGTGTGACCTATGAGATGCAGTCTGCTCAACTCCCCGAGATCAAAGAGATCAGACCCGAATACAACGAGATCTATTCTCAGATCTTGCAGGATACCTTGAAGCGAGTGGACAAAGCCTTCAAAAACTTCTTCCGGCGTGTGAAGAAGGGAGAGAAAGCCGGATATCCTCGTTTTCAAGGATATCACCGCTATGGCAGCTTTTGCTATCCCCAGGTTGAGAAGCTCAAGGGAAACCCAACCGTACGGATCGAGAATGGACGCGTGGTCTTTCCCAAGATCGGACTGGTCTCGGTGAAACAGCACCGACCTCTGGAAGGGAAGGTCAAAACAGCCACAATCAAGCGTGAGGGAGATTGCTGGTACGTTGTGTTTGCCTGCGAGATCCAAGAGCAAAAGAAACTGCCATACACCGATCTTCCAATTGGGATAGACATGGGGCTTAAGCACTTCATGGCAGACTCGAATGGTGATGTGGTGGACAACCCTAGATTCTTTCGCAAGTCTCACGGTCGGCTCAAGAAGAAGCAGCAACCGCTAGCCAAGAAGAAGAAGGGAAGCAACCGGAGAAAGAGGGCAGTCAGACTCGTAGCCAAGGCTCATAAAAAAGTTGCTCACCAGAGGCGCGACTTTCACCACAAACAGGCGCGTATTCTGGTGGATACGTTCGAAACAATCGTGTTTGAGGACCTCTCAATGCACCATATGGTCAAACGTCCCAAGGCCAAACAAGACGAGAATGGGAAATATCTGCACAATGGTGCTGCCGGGAAATCTGGGTTAAATAAGAGTATATTAGACGCTGGATGGGGAAGCTTCATCGATAAGGTTTTGCACAAGGCAGAATGGGCCGGTGTCACCGTCATGCAAGTTGATCCAAAGAAAACCAGCCAGATGTGTAGCGCTTGTGGCAAGGAGGGGGAGCACAAGGACCTCAGTGTGAGAACACATGTGTGTGTCCACTGTGGGGTTGTGCTCGACCGTGACCATAACGCGGCACGTAACATCCTAGACCGAGGGCTTGGACGGAAACATCCTAGACCGAGGGCTTGGACGGAGCCCACGCGAAACTGTCACTACGGGAT
>CBJMBI010000244.1:0-6206 GCA_966427955.1 uncultured Ktedonobacterales bacterium | reverse complement strand
AAAGAGTGCTATGACCCTTCTCAGTTTTGTGGAGTTACCGTCGGTGTTAGTAAATAGGCAGGAAAACCAGGTAACTGATCGGGAGCAGGATCAACCCTCACACTACTAAACGAAGCTGAAACCCCATCTGAGGTTGAGCCATTGTTCACAAACAGAGCAATCTGACCACGGGCATAATCTGCATCAATGAGCGAAGCAACAATGGTTCCATTGATCGCTAGGACCATAAATGGCCCTTTCATCATCACTGTAAGCGTATTAACTTGATTTTTTGGCAGGAGCAAAGAACTCGGATTTGGACCTTTGAGAATATTCGTTTGCACTGTCTTATCTGGATTCAACAGTTCCTTCTTAATCGCAAATCTGTTATCCCCAAAAATATCAATGCGGTAATCGTGATCCAAGTTACTATCACCACGCAGATAGAGACCTACACTATCATTTTCATCCCCTTTGAGAAAGGTAAAGGTAACTGTAAGAGAGAAGTCACTAAAGGTTGTATTTGTTGGCAAACTTTCAATTAAAATCTGGTGATTAGTATCTGATAGGACCAACTGATTGTTCACCATAGTACGTAGATAACCAGAGGTATCATTCGGCCCACTTAGAGCCCAACCTTGCTTGCTGGACATAAAGTCATCAAAAAAAAGAGGTGTGGGTGTGAGTGATGGAGTAGCATTTAGCATAGGAGTTGTTATATCAGCAGTAGCGATTTGGCCAAACCGACGAGAAGAGGGATGAGAGGTAGAACTTCTATTTCCTTTAATGCTAGGAACAAAGAAGATACCTGTTACTATAGTGAGAAGAAGCAAACAGATAATACCTATAAGAGGCCATTTGCGCTTGAAAAGATAACTTTTTTTACTAAACATACAAACAACTATTCTCTCTTATTCCCACAAGCTAAAATTAGCCATAGCAGCTTGTTCTACTACCTTGACAGTATCACCAAGGCGAATGATCCCTTCGTGTGCATGGATCAAGTTTTGCCCAAATACGACCCCCTTTTGAGTGCGTCGATAGGTTGCTAATGTTCTCAACGGCTCCTTACCGACTACAGCAGTTGCTTGATCCGTTGTAGTAACTGGACAACGTTCGCTAGTTTTGACTATATGAAATAGCACTTCACCTATCCAGATTTTTCTCCATGTATCTTCAACGTAAGGCTGCGTACCTTCTAGGACAATATTTGGTCGAAAACGATTCATCGGAAGAGGTTCTGGCATACGAGCATTCAGATCAGCAAGAGAGGCCTCAGTAGTCAAAAGAAACGGGTAGCCATCAGCAAATGCAACTTGATCTTGCTCTTGTGTTGCATATTGAGGATTGACTTGTCTTACATAGTCCTCTGGCATATACACGACTCGACATGCCATCCCCAAGAAAGTACTAAACCATTCCGCAACAGCATCTCCCTGATCAACTCCAATACAAATATCATTCCAGACCTCTACATCATACCGTTTTCCTGTGTCATCTGCCACAAGAGATATTTCTGGCATATTCGGAGCTGTGACTGTGAGCCCTCCATCTCTTATAGCAGGCCGAATAAGTGCCATACGAGGCTGCTGACGCTGTGTAATGAACCGACCAGCCAAGTCTACAACCATGAATGCTCGGTCGCCTCTAATACCTCTTTGCTTTATTTCCGCAACCTCAAGGGATATACCGCCACATGATTTTATCGGATAGAAATATAATGCGGATACAAAAATAGGTAATATAGACTCCTCTTTCCGATCACTAGACATAGATTTTCCTCCTCTTTTCTTAATTGCAAGCCAAGAAAAAAGCGGACTTCAATCTCTCAAACTGAAATTTCCTCCCAAGCCCCCGTACCAGTAAGCCAGTCAAGAACAGTCTCGGACATATGAGAGACCGCCCCCTGACGTTGAGAACAACGAGGCAGGCTATGAAGGATCATTGAACCATACTCTTTTGAAATGATGCGGCGGTCAAACAGCACAACCACATTCCGTTTCTTCTCACTCCAAGCAAGCCGATTAAGTGCACGCCGCATGCGTAATGCAGCCATAGGAACTGTGAGTTGGTGGAGTTGGTCTGAGTACTGCTCCGCACGAGCAGCGATAGGGGGATCATTGAGTACAGGCATTGGCAAACGTGCAATCAGTAAACAAGCAGGAGGACGACTAACTTCTTCCATTCCATCCCAGAAACTACCTGTACCAAGCAATACCACACGTTCTTGTGACTCAAAGACCTTCCAGAGCTGACGTGGGGAACCATCAACTCCTTGCCCTAATACAAGGATACCACGTGCTTCTAGCAATGGTTTGACTGCAGAATAAGATGAACGTAGGGCAGCATGGGAAGTAAAAAGCGCTACTACTTGACCATCCAATGCGGTCGCTAGCTGGACCAAAGCATCATCTACATGACGCTGATACTGTGGGGCATTTGGCTCGGGAACATCGTTAGGTGTATACAAAAGCGTCTGCTCATGATGTTCACTAACCACAGAAAGAGCCGAGCAAGTCTCACTGTCCAAACCGAAACGATTCCGGATAAATGCAAATGAATTATCTACCGAAAGAGCTGTTCCTACGAAGATGGTGCTTGCATTATCCTTGAGTAGCATTCGCTTTAGGAAAGTTGATGTCCGTGCAAGCTGAGCATAGAGAATGGGAGTCTGTTCAGGAGGTTGTGTTGAGCCTGCATGATCAGCACCACGTTGCGCTGCTAATTGATGTACAAAAGGAGGTGTGGGCGGCATACGGAGCCAATAAACAGTTTCACTCTCGCCCAGTGAGAGAGCACGCTGCAAAAGGTCTTTTTGCTGTGACAGTCGGTATGCAGCAGCCACCAATTCAGAGATGACAGAACTATCTTCTCCACCGCCAATATCGAGCCGATGCGCCGATGGGCGCTGGCGGCGTGCTGCCTGGATAGCTTTTTCAGCCTCACCAACAAAATCGATGACGGCCTGTAAACGCTGCGAAGCTTGCTGCCAGGCATGCTCTGTCTCTGCCCAAGCTCCCAGTTGACAAGCCTGGCTATTAAGGCGCAAAGGCTGGTCCATACGCTCACTGTTACGATTGTTATGAGAGCGGCCTCCAGCATCATTACGTCCTTTCGCACCGGAACTCTGTTGTACGAAATCCTCCAAAAGCAGATGAAAACAGGCAAAGAGTCTCTCAATGGCAATCCTAGCCTGCCGCAAGGTCTGAAACCAGGAAAGCAGACGTGTATCGAGTTCTGACTTTGTGATACTAGCCGTTTTCGAAAGCCCTCCTGGTCCATTCTCACGCAACGAGGGGGCAATTAGAGCAAGCAAACCTTGATAGCGGCCATCAGGCAACTCTGTACCGATCATATTGAGCACGTTAAGCAGCCTTACCTGATCAGATTCGGTACAACTCCAGCGAGCATTCTCTTCTTCTAACAAATCAGCATCGAGGATGAGCCGAGCCTCAATACTGTTAAGTAATGAATGATCATACGAGAGATCGTCAAAGAGACCAGCATGGGTAGTCACCACAATGCTTGCGGCTTTGACCCGTTCTTCTGCAAGACTCACAAAACAATAGCCCTTACGACGATAGGTACAGTCTCGATGTTTTCCTGTATGAGCCTCAGACGAAGGGAAATGTTCAATACCGGAGGAGATACGTTCCCAAGCAGCAGTTTCTTGCTGAAGCAATGTGATTTCACTGCGCTCACCACTTAACGTCTGATGAGCCCATAACCCCAACTTCGCTAGTCCCCGTGCCTGTTCAGCTGTCAATCCACTACTGGTACGACGCAAAGCAGCTCCAAACCAGCGATGGGTACACAAATATCCATTCCGTTCAGCAAGATAAGCTACAGGCAATTGGCTCTTGAGAGCACTTTGTATACGAGGCAGAGTGCTCTCGATCAGACGGCGTGCACTTTGCAGGGAAGCACAAGCAATTACCAACCGCCTGGGCTGCGCTCCAGGGGTAGACTGTGCTTCAATTAGCCACTCTAATGCAGGAAGCAGGGCAGGCGTATAGTCATATCCACCTATAGCAAGATCCATTAACAGAGGAGTATACTGCTCTAACGCTTGCCGAATAGCACTACGTACTGCACTGTAACCATTAGCCCCTGGTGCGAGAGGCTCTTTGGGATTTGTTTGGACTATTGTCTGCACCTGTGTTAACGTACCAAGTGTAATAGAGGAAAATGTATCTATTTCTGATGAAGGCGATACCTGCTCAAGTTCTTGTTGGCGGGCAATAGCTAAAGAGAAAACACGCGGATCCATGCCCAACTGAGCAGCAAAGCGATCCCCAAGACTCCCGCGTACCAATGTTGTCTGCAGACCATCGTTTTCCCGCCGTTGGCGCAGTTCCTGGCGGAAGAAATGCAATAAGGGCCAAGAGCGAGGTCCATCCAGGTTTGCCAGATCACTGAGTAAAGCGAGATCAACGGAAGATAGACGTTGATATAAAGCGAGAAACACCTCCATTGCTAGTACGGTATCAACCATTGCACGATGACGATCTTGTGGCACGGCCACACCCAAAGCCTGTGCAACCTGTCCCAGGTTATAACTGGAGAGAGATGGAAGCAGCACAGTCGCTAGCTCAAACGTATCGATAAGTGGATTGGTACGTGCAATACCGCGAGGGCGCAAAAAGCTCACATCAAAGGGGATGCTATGACCCACAATGGGGAATTCTCCCAGAAAAGCTTGCAACTTCTTAGCGATAGAGGAAAAAGGGGGAGCCCCAATAAGATGCTCTGGCTTGATACCAGTTAGACGCTGCACACGGTAGGGCACAGAGCGACCAGGAGCGACAAATGTTTCAAACGTATCGATAATTTCGGAGCCTTGAAACTTGATAGCAGCGATCTCAAGAATAGTATCCTGCTCCGGATGCAATCCAGTCGTCTCCAAATCTAAAGCGACACGAATGGCAGACTTTTTCGCCATATTTTATTCCTTAATAGTCTCTTTCCAATAATCTTTCTTCTTTTCTTTTGATTGGCACTATTCTCTAAGGTCATTCCAGCACAGATGGAAGTTGAGGCCAGTCTTCGAGCAGCGCACGAGCGCGACGTGCCGCCTGCTCCCGATGGCTGATCCGATTTTTATGCTCTGGTGAGATTTCAGCAGTAGTTTTTCCAAGTTCAGGGACGAGGAAAATAGGATCATAGCCAAAACCATTTACGCCACGTGGGGTTTCACTGATCACTCCTTCAATCACACCTTCTACACTACGATGATAGCCAGAGGGCTCTGCAATGGTAATGACACAACGGAAGCGAGCAGAACATTGTTCTGGTGACAGACCACGAAGACGCTCATAGATGAGATTAAACCGCTCACTATACGGCATGTTCTCACCACCAAAACGAGCGGAGTAAACGCCAGGGGCTCCTCCAAGAGCATCTATCTCCAAACCAGAGTCATCAGCGAGAGAGAGTAAACCTGAAGCACGCGCATATGCAAGTGCTTTTAGTTGCGAATTTTCTTCAAAAGTTGTCCCTGTTTCTTCAACATTGATACTAAGTTGAATATCTTCCAGTGAAAGCAACTGATAGGGCAGATCAGAAAAAATAGCGCGAAACTCATCCAATTTATGGGTATTCGCCGTTGCTATTAGGAGAGCACGCATAGAAGACTCCAAACTAGGCAGATACATTAGATTGTCTTGTATCTTATCATACCACTATATTGTTGTCGAGATTTATTGTTCCGTACTAGCCATTTGGAAACAGCAAGAGAGCATACAAACCCAGCTCAAATGAGAGAGAGCAAGGCAATTGGTCAATGCTAGTGACGTATCTATTCATTGAACAATCGTACGGAAAGAATGCCCGCCAGGAGTAGTCTCACGAATGCTACTCAGAAGCGGTGCATCCTTGAGCATAGTGTAGGAAAAGTTGGCACATTGCTCTAGGGGGAAACAGGGACAGTTCTCAACTTTGATAAGATGCATCTTTTATCGGATTAGTCTAATTCGATCGGCCAAAAAGTGCTTGACATGGGCAGGGTTTAGGATTTATAATCAGCAACGTTAAGAGATAGTCTGTGATGTTCTCAAAGGCAACAAGCCGATGTAGCTCAGGGGTAGAGCAGTGCTTTCGTAAAGCACCGGCCGTCGGTTCGAATCCGACCATCGGCTCTTTTTTTATTCTTCTAGCGGCATTACCTCTTCCCAATCATCCGTTCTATGAATTTCTCTCCAATGTAGCTTCGCATGGCAATTGACACA
>CBJMBI010000243.1:0-6226 GCA_966427955.1 uncultured Ktedonobacterales bacterium | reverse complement strand
CAAGGTTTAGGAGACTACGGCGTCTGTAATTTAGGAGCCTTAAATTTGTCATCATTTGTCGTTAACGGTGCAATAGATTTTCATCATCTTTCACATGTGGCCAAAATTGCTACTCGTTTTTTGGATAATGTGATTGATGCAACCGAATACTTTATTCCAGAAAACAAAGAGGCTCAACTTGGCACCCGTCGTACGGGCTTAGGTACAATGGGTCTAGCCGATGCACTTATTAAGATGAAGGTCCCTTATGGCAGCGAAGAATCTCTGCCAATTATCGAGCAGATCTATGCGACGATCCGCGATGCTGCTTACGAGGCCTCTGTAGACATTGCCGCAGAAAAAGGCCCCTTCCCCATGTTTGATCGTGATAAGTACATGCAAGGGAAGTTTATCAAACGTCTGCCCAAGCCTATTCAGGAGAAGATTGAGAGGCAGGGTATTCGCAATGCCGTCCTGTTGACTCAGGCACCTACGGGTACCACAAGTCTGCTTGCTGGTGTGAGTTCCGGCATTGAGCCTGTCTACGACTTTGCTATGATCCGGCGAGATCGTACAGGTGAGCATATCTTGTATCATCCGCTGTTACAAGCTTGGCGCGATGAGCATCCAGGTGAGCCTACGCCGAACTACTTCGTCTCATCAAAGGATCTCACACCGGAAGAACACGTACGAGTTCAAGCCATGGTTCAGCGCTATACAGACTCAAGCATAAGCAAGACGGTTAATGCGCCCAATGATCATACCGTTGAGCAAGTGCAAAAGCTATACCGTCTAGCTTATGAGATGGGTTGTAAAGGTGTCACATACTATCGCGATGGCTCACGCGATGCCGTACTTACTCGTGTCGAAGACGAGAAGAAGACCGCAGCAGCGCAGCCACCAGAGGTAGGAGTGGTAACCTCAATCCATCAGGGCATCAAGCAACGCCCAGCGGTTGTCAAAGGTTATACCAGACAGGTTAATGCCCCTGAGGGTAAAGTTAATGTCACTATTAATGGCGATGAGCAAGGCCCATTTGAAGTCTTTGTCAATGTTGGGAAAGCTGGTAGCGACATTGCTGCATTGTCGGAAGCCTTGGGCCGTCTGATTTCCCTCAATCTGCAGATACTTAGCCCACTATCGCCGATGGATCGAATCCAGGAGATTAGTAAACAGTTGAGAGGCATTGGCGGAAGCCGCTCAGTTGGTTTTGGTGTCCAGCAGGTACGTTCGCTGCCTGATGCGGTCGCTCGTGCACTAGAGCTTCATATAGAAGAGGCCGCTCAGACCACTGGGGATGAGACTGCGACCCACAACACACATGATCAACCAAGCAATTATAGCCAACAGATGTCTCCCTTAGAAAACTTCCAGCCCTTAAAAGTTACCGGGAATCTCTGCTCACAATGTGGTTGCAATACCATGGTGTACGAGGAGGGTTGCAAGAAGTGTTATAGCTGCGGACATAGCGAGTGCTAAAAGTGTGTTGCTCCAGATCATTAAGATCTGGAGCAACACACTCATCTTTCATCATCTTTTTGCCAGTGACTTTCGATCACAGATTTGAGTTGCCGACCACCTTGCCAGCCTGGTTCAGTAACAGGATGAGGTTGTGGATACCGTGCACCACTAACAGGATTAGCCTGTTGACTATTGTGCGCCGCCTCCAAACGGAATGGAGTCAGGCTAGCACGCATCTCGTCTGTGATCCTACGCAAAGTATGTGCTAGGGCCGTCACTTCCCGGGCAAAACCTTCAGTGAGGCGTGCGAGCTCGCATGCCTGGGCAGGTGTCAGGCCAGCAGAGGTATCTGTGATGCTTTCTATACTTGCTGAACGCACAGTCATGGAAAGCATGTTGACATTGGAATAGACTTCGGCCAAACTTTTAGCAGTGTTCTTTTGGAATGCCTGGACTGTTGTACCTAGGTGGCCAATGAGTGCTTCAAGTGAACGCACTCTCTGGATATCTGGCGCAGCATTCCTAGAAAGTTGTTCAGTCATGATCTGCTGACAAAGACGGGAGGCCTGTTCTAGTGGATCTACCAAGCTAGCTGCAAGTGGCTCAATATTTTGATGTGCGAATTGTTGCAGTTGATCGCGTATCCCTATCACCTGTTTGACAAGATCGGCGCTGCCACTAGCTCTGTTTCCTTTATCGCCTTTTGTAATTGCTGTCCCATGGCCGACCAATGAGGATGACAAAGAACTTCCTGAACTAGGCAGGAGTTTGCGTGTGTTGGCAAGGAACACACTAGCATTCTCCATCCCCTGTTGCGAGACAAGGTCTAGTTGCTCAATGGTAGTTTGTTGACGCGTTACAAAGCGACGGAAGCGCCCAATAGTGAAGTTAAAGGCATGACCAAGCATCCAAATAGGATCGTTGTTAACAGCCGTTTTGACATCAAACTCACCTCCATTAGCCAGACGCATATCAGAGAAAAGGCGTTCCGCTGCGCTGATGAGGGCATCGCGCTGCACACGGCTTTGCTCCAGCAAACCAACGATAGTGTCAAGCATAGTATTGACAGATTTTGAAACATCGGTGATTTCGTCTTGCCCATTGATTTCAACGCGAGTATCCATTTTTCCTCGCTGCACAGCTTGCGCAACAGCACGCAACTGGCGCAAACGGCCTACAAGCGTCCCATAGATTAACCAGCCAATAACACCAATGGAAAAGAATACCAGCACAACAGCTATTAGTGTTGTGATAAGGGTACTCGTCTGTTGAAGAGATGTAGCATCTTGCACATAGGTGGTGAGGCGTCCATCAAACTGGATCAGCTGACGTAACGAACTCAAGGCATCGCTGTAGGTCAACTGGCCTTGCTGTTGCTCAAGAGTCTGTGCTTGTTGATAAAGGCCATTCTGGATTTCTTGCAGAATCTGGTCCTGTGCATTTCGATAGACCTGCCAAGTGCGTACGGTGCTATCAGCCAATAGACGTTGTTGCGTATCTTGTCCTGGATGTCCTGCACTCTCAAAGAGCGCAACACGGCTGGGATTATAGCTTAATAAATCATGTTTGACATAGTCTTGTAGCAGCGTGTCATAATTTGTTTCCAACTGCTGCACTGCTTTCTGATCGGCAGCCAGTTGGCTCTGTGAAGGATTCGGAACTTGTGCATCAGCTAGCGTCGCATTCAACTTGAAGTTCATCAGTTGTAAAAAGTCGTTACCTGTTGTGAGAGATGAGTAGCTCTGGAAGAGATTTTGATAGAAATTGGATTCCTGACTGAGCAATTGTGTACTCTGTATGCCAATAAGACCAGCAGCAAAGGAGGCAATCAGTGCTGGTATCAGGAAACCGAATATGAGCCGCTGTGCAATAGGAATGCCAATCAGTGGATTCTTAAATGGCGGAAGAGAAGGAAGACGAGGAAGAACGAATTTCTTCTTGAGCTTTGCTGGGCCAAGGTCTTCAATAATAACGGAAAGAGATTGCTGGGGAGAAAGATCCATTGGTGCACCTCGTTTCTTGCTTCTGTTCCTGCAGAACTACAGCAGGAACAGAAGCACTAGAGATAGTCGTTCGCCTATCTCTGCTGTAGCTGAACATCACCGACAGAGATATAACCAAGTTGCTGCGCCAGTTGTTGGATTTGTGAGGTCTGCATAAAATCCAGAAAAGCGGTTGTCGCGTTAATACCATTTTGCAGGGTATACATGTGCTCAAAACCCCAGAAAGGATATGTTCCGTTCTTAATGTTTTGCTCATTTGCACTGACACCATTGAGATTAATAGCCTTAACTGTTGGATTGAGCGAAGTAACTGCAGCGTAACCAATTGCTCCTGGTGTATGAGCAATTGCATCAATAATAGTTGTAGACGAATCGCTTGTCTGGGGTGTCCCAGCCTCTTGCGCTCCTCCCAGAACATACTTATCAAAGAGGGTACGAGTGCCAGAATTGGTTGGTCGGATCACAGGGCTAATGGCTAGATCAGGGCCGCCAACCTCTTTCCAATTGGTTGTGGCACCTGTAAAAATATTGACGACTTGTTGGGTGTTGAGGGAGCTAATGTTAACTGCAGGATTAACTATCAGTGTAAAAGCGTTTACACAGACAATATGATCGGTTAGGTTTGGATCTGGGTAAATAGTGGGATCGGCATAAATATCGGAGTCACCAATCTCGCTCTGATGGTTGATAACTGAATTCAATCCGGTCACGCTTCCGCCACCTTGAGCATCAACTTTTACTTCTGGGTGTTGTTGATGAAATAAATCGGCAGCCTTAGCGGCCAGTGGAAGCAGTGCTGTTGAACCGATGATACGGACACTCTGTCCAGTGAAATTTGTCCCATTGTTTCCAGATGATGCTGGTCCATTGCCATTGGCGGCGTTCTCAACTGCTCCACAACTTACTAGTAGGAGCCCAACAACAAGCCCTGTAGCCAGGGTTGAATTCCCTCGAAGAGATCTCCTTGCTATTCTCTTAATAAGGGCTACCCATTGCCCTCTCTGAAGAGTTTTCATAGTGATTCCTTCCTTAAAAATAAAATATGCAAAGCTTTTGCGACTAACTGTGTAGAAATAGATCGATTTGTGTGACGTTTTCAGGTTGTCCCATGGTGAAAGTTCTTCATCGTAAACATGGCCTGAACAGAACCAGAAGATGTTCAGAGGTCTGCAAGAAATGTGTTGCCTTTCATGCACACTCCACCAGACTCTGATGACATTGGTTCATTTGAAGTAAGCTGTGGAAGACGATCCGAATACGTATCTCTCTGTAACCATTGCTCTTCCTCTGACAAGGGACCTTGCTTAAACTAGTGGTAATCTCTCACCCATCTGCTTTTTGGGAGCTAACCACCACGACTATTAGAAACAGTATTAGCAGAAAGATAACCAAGGCTCACCGCCAGTTGTTGGACTTGTGGGGTCTGCATAAAATCCAGAAAAGCGGTTGTTGCGTTAATACCATTTTGTAGGGTATACATGTGCTCAAAACCCCAGAAAGGATATGTTCCGTTCTTAATGTTTTGCTCATTTGCACTGACACCATTGAGATTAATAGCCTTAACTGTTGGATTGAGCGAAGTAACTGCAGCGTAACCAATTGCTCCTGGTGTATGAGCAATTGCATCAATAATAGTTGTAGACGAATCGCTTGTCTGGGGTGTCCCAGCCTCTTGCGCTCCTCCCAGAACATACTTATCAAAGAGGGTACGAGTGCCAGAATTGGTTGGTCGGATCACAGGGCTAATGGCTAGATCAGGGCCGCCAACCTCTTTCCAATTGGTTGTGGCACCTGTAAAAATATTGACGACTTGTTGGGTGTTGAGGGAGCTAATGTTAACTGCAGGATTAACTATCAGTGTAAAAGCGTTTACACAGACAATATGATCGGTTAGGTTTGGATCTGGGTAAATAGTGGGATCGGCATAAATATCGGAGTCACCAATCTCGCTCTGATGGTTGATAACTGAATTCAATCCGGTCACGCTTCCGCCACCTTGAGCATCAACTTTTACTTCTGGGTGTTGTTGATGAAATAAATCGGCAGCCTTAGCGGCCAGTGGAAGCAGTGCTGTTGAACCGATGATACGGACACTCTGTCCAGTGAAATTTGTCCCATTGTTTCCAGATGATGCTGGTCCATTGCCATTGGCGGCGTTCTCAACTGCTCCACAACTTACTAGTAGGAGCCCAACAACAAGCCCTGTAGCCAGGGTTGAATTCCCTCGAAGAGATCTCCTTGCTATTCTCTTAATAAGGGCTACCCATTGCCCTCTCTGAAGAGTTTTCATAGTGATTCCTTCCTTAAAAATAAAATATGCAAAGCTTTTGCGACTAACTGTGTAGAAATAGATCGATTTGTGTGACGTTTTCAGGTTGTCCCATGGTGAAAGTTCTTCATCGTAAACATGGCCTGAACAGAACCAGAAGATGTTCAGAGGTCTGCAAGAAATGTGTTGCCTTTCATGCACACTCCACCAGACTCTGATGACATTGGTTCATTTGAAGTAAGCTGTGGAAGACGATCCGAATACGTATCTCTCTGTAACCATTGCTCTTCCTCTGACAAGGGACCTTGCTTAAACTAGTGGTAATCTCTCACCCATCTGCTTTTTGGGAGCTAACCACCATGGCTATTAGAAACAGTATTAGCAGAAAGATAGCCAAGGCTCACAGCTAGTTGTTGAATTTGTGGGGTTTGCATAAAATCCAAAAAAGCGGTTGTCGCATCAATACCATTTTGTAGGGTATACATATGCTCAAAACCCCAAAACCTATACTTTC
>CBJMBI010000242.1:0-6229 GCA_966427955.1 uncultured Ktedonobacterales bacterium | reverse complement strand
CTGGAGGTTTTGGGTTATTACGAATATGTTGTATCACAATCCCTAGAGGGGTGTCGGCCTGAAAAGGAGTCGTGCCAGTCATCATCTCATAGAGGATGATGCCCAGCGAATACAGGTCACTGCGCGGATCATCATAGCAACCCTGAGCTTGCTCTGGTGGCATATACTTTGGCGTTCCAATTAGAGTTCCGATGACCGTACCGCCAGCTATACCTCGCTGGCGAGCTATCCCAAAATCGGTAAGAATAGGCTCACCCATCGATCTGGCTGTAGGTGTGCGCTGGTCAAGCAGAATATTGGCAGGTTTGATATCGCGGTGGATCATACCACACTGGTGAGCATAATCAAGCGCCAACCCAACTACTGTGAAAATGTAAACAATATCTCCTGCCGGTGGGAACTGTCCACTCTGGGATGTCTTCCGAATATAGTCAGCTAGCGTTTCTCCCTGAACATAATCCATCACCATATAGCAGAGCGGAGGGTCCGACTCTGGTGGATAGGAGATATGAAAATTATGAATCTTGACGATGTTGGGATGGTGCAGTGAAGCAACCAGTCGAGCCTCCTGCTCGAAACGCATGATAAAATCGGGAGACTGCTGGATGCCCGGATGCAAAAGTTTGATAGCAACATAGCGCTGCAACTGGGTATCCAGGGCCTTCCAGACTTCCCCCATACCACCCTGAGCGATGCATTCAACCAGTTGATATTTGCCAAGATAGCGTGCTTTTATGTCCATGCTTCTTTTTTATCGATTCCAATCCCAGAGGGGTCACATCCTGCCTTGTTCAATTTCAAAGACTGCTTGGCAGATTTTTAGTAATGCTTAACACAGCGAGCTTTTGAATTCCATAGTGTGCTTGAATTGCACCTCCATGTACTTGATGCGTCATTGGATCAAGTTGGCCAATATAAGCATAAGCTGCCTTAGTTACCATATCGTCTAACAACTGGCTTGCTTGAGGCTGCTGCAATTGTGTGGGGTCATTGCTCTCCATATGGTAGAGTGCAACAGCATCTTTATGCACTTGTTGTAGCCAATTTCCAGCGTTTTTGACTGCTGTCAGGATCTGTAAGGCATTGGAACGCATCTCAGGTGAAACGTCAGGAGCACGTACAACCTCACTCAGGTGCAGTTGTATATGATCGATATAACCCACCGGATTGTGTGGCAAATCGGCATTCTGGCGCAAAGGATCAACAGTTAACAAAGCGATGCTTGCATTTGTTGTATCAGTTGTGTTAATCACTGTGGGTGCATCAGAAGCTGAAAGGTCAACATGGACATTTTGCAGTCCATCAAGATAATCCAAAATCCGTATGAACAGAGGTTGTATCAGAGCTGGACTTGTCTGTGTGCCATTCCAGTCATCTCTTGCTGTCACGGACAACTCCAAGACCTTTTCGATATTTCTGGATAGCCAGAAATCGAGGCCTCCAGGCAAGGCTGCAACTTGGGCACGCGTCTCGTTATAGAAAAGGTGGCGGATATGATTGACTGCATTCAACTGAGTTGGGTCCCCAGGTATGGCCTCTTGGGGAAGCATTGCAAAATAGCGCCAAGCAGCCTTGTCATTAGATGGAGCACTCGTTCTTAGATTAGCATTTTCCTCTGTGATTAATAAACGACTTGTCTCTGATAACAGATTATTATGCTGTGCATCTCCGGGGAAGAAAAAATGAGCTTGCCCATTGCGCACTGGTAAATTATTAGTAAGCAATATCGGCGGTTGGATTGGTGCTGGCCCCGTCAAGTCGGCACCGCCAACCTTTATTTTATCGCCAAGCAGCCAGACATAGTAGCTTTTGCCTGCCTGTGGAGGAGAAATATTGCGCAAGTCAATCTGCATCTCATCAGCAATGCCCTGAGCTGTACCAGGAGCAATGAGTCCACTACTGGTATAGAAGGCTTGTCCAATGATAGGAGTTGAGGGAGCCAATAGCCCTGGAATATAGAAAGCAACCACTATACCCGCTATCATACATACAATCAGCAATCCAGCAATCCAGGAGATTATACGACTATTATGTCTTTTATTTGGTTTAGCAATATTTGCTGGCTGTAAAGGGGTTGTAGGAAGAACATCTGGTGTTGATGCATTTTGTTTGGCAGATGTAGGCAGAGGTACTACTGGCATGTTTTCTCCGGTCTGGCCTATTTGCGGAGTAGGCGGAGCTAAGAAGTTTCCACCGGAGGTGTTAAGTTCCTGTCGTTGCGAAGAGGATGGAGTTGAGTTTGTCCCAGAAGATTGCTCGGCTAGCATTATTGGAGCAGGTGTT
This sequence comes from uncultured Ktedonobacterales bacterium, assembly GCA_966427955.1. Lineage (GTDB taxonomy): Bacteria > Chloroflexota > Ktedonobacteria > Ktedonobacterales > Ktedonobacteraceae > DASYAN01. Next base: position 3,946 of record CBJMBI010000242.1, on the reverse strand, counting down.
TGCGCCGTCACTATTGTTGGCAAATCCTGTTGCACTATTGGCGTATCCTGGGACCTGAGAATTTCTGGTACAGCTACACCCAACGCATGGGCAACGGCAGCAGTCATGGCAGCAGCACTAGGAAAACGGTATGCAGGATCTTTTGCCAGACCGCGCATAATTACTTCGTCCAGGGCCGAAGGAACTTTCGGATTGATCAGCGAAGGTAAAATAGGAATTGTATTACTATGCTGGGTCATAATATCGATAAGCGTATCCCCCTGAAATGGAACCACTCCTGTCACAACCTGATAGAGAATGGCCGCTAGTGAATAAAGATCACTGTGCTCGCTAGCCGGATGCCCTTCTATCTGCTCAGGGGAGGTATAGAGTGGAGTGCCGAGTTGAACTCCCGTTTGCGTTATTGATGGCGCATGTAACAATTTCGCTACCCCAAAATCGCTCAGGATCGGTTCTCCCATGGTATTACGTGTTGTATTGCGCTTATCCAGCAGAATATTTGCTGGTTTAATATCGCGATGGACCATGCCCTGGCGATGTGCATAATCGATAGCCAGACTGATCGATGCAAAGAGTTTGACGATTTCTACCGGAGTAGGAAATTTCCCTTGACCTGACGTACTAGCTATGTAATGGGCTAGTGTTGATCCTTCGATATAGTCCATCACCATATAAGCAATTGGAGACGCATGGGGAAGACTGTTCTGGTCAGTGCCATCGGGCTGGAATACCTGGAAATCATGAATTTGTACAATATTAGGATGATGTAAAGAAGCAATAAATTGGGCCTCTTGTTGGAAGCGTCCCAGAAATGTTGGATCATCGCGTAGGTTCGGATGTAACATCTTAATTGCCACAAAGCGTTGCAACTGGGTATCGTGAGCTTTCCATACCTCGGCTGCACCACCATGTCCCAGACACTCGACCAGCTCATATTTGTCCAAGCGTTGCGGAATAGTACTCATCAGAAAGGCCCTCCCACACAGTTACTTTTCGTACATGGAGTAATCTCAAAGGTTGCCAGATTCTGAATAGTGTAATAGATTTGAGCAACACCTGCCTTCACCTGTCCTGTATGTGGGTCAGTCTGACCAGTAAACGCTTTGTTTGCCTGTACAAACAGATCGTTGAAAATAGGGAGCGTTTGTGGCTGGATTATTTGGTCGGCAGGCTGTTGAATTAATTCAGCAGCATCATGATGAACTGCACTAAGCCAAACCTGTACATTGTTAATATCACTATTGATCTCAGATGCTAATTGCTGCTGTGCGGGAGAAACGCCGGGAGCTTGGGTAATATCGCTCAAATGTGTGCCGATGTGTTTGAGATATCCCGGTGGCTGCTGTGCTGGACTGATTTCCAGTAGGGCAACGCGCGTGATTGTTGGATCTGTCAGGACTGGATCAGTGGCTAAATCAGGCGGTAAATTCTCGGTCTGCACGAATTGGCTACCATCCAGATAATCTAGAATGCGTAGAAGCTGTCTGCGTATAAGTGCGGGATTATCATTAGTCAGGGCAAGATCTCGCGCACTGCCTGCCCATTCTAGGACCTTGAGTGTATTTCTATAGAGCCAGCTATCCAGGCCGCCGACTAGACCAACCTTCTGGAGTTTTGGATCTTGCGAAAGCAAATGCCGCAGATGATCAACCAAGCTAAAATGATTCACCGTATCCTGCGGGTTGGGTACATGTGAAAAAGCGGCCGAATAGCGCCTATCAGCTAAATTGAGCGACGGATTAACCGGCTGAGTGCCTGCATCTTCTTCTGTCACTAGCAAGCGACTATACTGGCTGAGCAAGTTAGTATGATTTGCATCTCCTGCATAATTTAAGGTAGCTTGGCTATTCTTAACTGCTAATACTCCGAGTGTCAAAGGTAGAGAGTTTGTTTCATCATTCGTATCCGGTAACAACCAAGCATAATAGCTTTTTCCCGCTTGTGGAGGGCTCACATTTTCCAGGTGGATTTGGAGTTCATCGGTGATCCCACTTGAACTTGTCAAACTCATCATTCCACTGCTAATAAAAAAAGCATGTCCCACAATTGTCTCTTGTGGAGTGCGAGAATGGAAGAAGAGTAATCCAGCGCTAACACTGGCACCAATCAATACCAACACAGTCAAAGAGATCAAAGTAACATACAAGTGACGTGGCTTCGATCTCCTTGTAGGTGATCCTATCAGCATGGGTTTTGCCCCCGAGGGACCAGATGTGAGAGTTGGCATCATCTGTCCCTGGGGAGTCCTATCTGCTACAGCCTGAAAAGAGCCTGCCACTAATGAAGCATTTTGTATCTCTGAGAGGGGTGTGGAAGAGTTCGAAATAGGCTGATGTGTGGCAGTGATTAGTGGCGTAATGGCTGACCTAATCGGAGGATTGCTTACAGGTCCCTGTGCGACAGAAGGCAACGGAGGAGCCGTTCCCGAGTCGTTAGTAAAGATAGGTCTGTCGAGTTGTGGTGAAGGGCTCAGTAAAGTTGGACTATGCATTGCATCATCTCGACTTTTTTCAATGTCTGACAGACTTGAGGCCTGTGGTGTGGGTATTTGGAGTGCTTTAGCCAGAGCCGAAATCATGACTGCAGCAGAAGGGAAACGTCCCGAGGGGTTCTTAGCAAGAGCACGCATAATTACAGCTGTTAGTGCTGGTCCTATTGAGGGATTGAGCAGTACCGGTGAAGGAGGCATAGCATTCAACTGCTGATTGATGACCTCTGCTGTTGTCGTCCCGTGAAAAGGAACTGTTGCCGTGCACAACTCGTAGAGAATAACGCCCAACGAGTACAAATCACTACGTACATTATCTGTATCGCCCTGGATAATTTCTGGAGCAAGATAACATACCTCATTGAGTGAAAGCTGATGAGGGTCATAGGTGTTATGCAGACCCAAATCTATCAACTTAGGTTCACCTAGCGGACTGCGAGACACATTATGCTTATCTAGTAAAATAGAGCTTGGTTTGATCAGACCATGGATAATTCCTTGCTGATGGATATAGTCGACTGCTTCTCCGATAGAAGACAAAATATGTAAGATCTCGACTGGCGAAGGCCTTTGGATTATCTGATCTTGATTGGATATCTGATCTTGATTTTGAAGATATTGTGCCACTGATAGACCATCCACATAGTCCATCACAATAAAAGCTTCACTCTTCTGACCCAAAGCGGAGGCTGTGCGAGAGAAAGTTTTCACCTCAAGTACTGAAGCCAAATGTGGATGGCGTAGAGCCACTAGACCACGCGTCTCATGGATAAAACGAGGAAAAGCTTCATCTGGGGGTAATGTAAAACGCAGCAGAGAGATAATTACATAGCGGTGCTGTTGAGTATCAAAAGCCTTCCAAAGTTCGCTCGTTGTATCTTTTTTCAAACACTCTTGTAGTTCATACTGATCTAAAGGCCTTTGATTACTACTCATGACATGCTCCAAAAATTTCTATAAGTTAATTGTCGTGTGAATTGGCTATTTCTAGTAGCCAGGAAGGCCTGCTCTCTTCCTATTGCAGGACCAACTGGCCTTTTTCTGTGATTCATGTCTATTTCTCCTCACCTAGAGAGATTCTCAGGTTTGTTTCCTATCCTTAGAAGCTACAATCCGTTTTGAGGATGCTCTTACTAGACAATATTGGGCAAGGTTACGCTACCTCCAAATGCATACAATACTCACCAATGTGGCATAGTTGTCAAAAGTACAAATTACATACTGCAGAATTTAGAACCTACTCTAATTATTCAGTATATGGCTGAGATTGTCAATGAAGCAGCTCACAAGTTGAAGGCAAGGTTATTCAAATGCTCAGCATTTTTCCTCGTTAAAATCCCCTCTAAAAATCGCCTTGCGGAAATCCTTGTCGGCTGTTGCCTTTCATGCTATACTGGCAATACCATCATCGAAAAGGGGAAAGGCTTGCTTCCCAAATTGAGATAAATTAACGAGTAA
>CBJMBI010000241.1:0-6235 GCA_966427955.1 uncultured Ktedonobacterales bacterium | reverse complement strand
AAAAGACACCTTCGTAGATCGATGTAAGAGGAAGTTCTAGATCAAGCTGATCAAGTTTTGCTATCTGATCCGCAGAGAAGTACTCCGGCCTCCAATTTTTGGCACGCCGATAGACTTCGACGTATGGTTCATCCTGGCTTACTAAAACATAAACCTCAAGCGTAGGGCAATACTGATAGCGTGCAAATTTCTCTGTACGATCATAGTTTTCAGTAGAGGGCGACAAGACTTCGAAAACAATGCGAGGGGATCGCACCTTGAACGGCTTCAGTCGCTTCTTCTTATCGCGGTCTGCAATATCACACGTCACTACTACATCTGGCACAACAGGAGCATGACCAGGAATAGCAACATATTGTTCTTGGTAGACACGACATGGACCACTTTTACCTAGCTGTTCTTTCAGCAAAGCGGCAATGTTGTGTCCAATGTCAGCATGCTCAGGACTTGAGCCAGTCATATCATAGACGATCCCATCAATAAGTTCATAGCGATAGGGACTCTCAATGCCAATGAGATGCTCAAATGCCTCTTCTGTCATGGGAATCCCATGTAGATCGTCATACTGGGGATTAGCAGCCATTGCTCTCTCCTTTCACGCATAGCAGCCTTTTCTAAACGCTCTCCATATTATAACTAACCTGCTTATTACCTTCTACCCATCCATTTGTCATTGATGGGATCAACAGCCAACTGATTGCAATACTGGGAAAATTATAACGAGAGAAAAGTGCCCTTGCTCTTTGCGTCCACGTATGCGAGAATAATGTTTGCATCAAAGCAAGCTTGCCATTTGTTACTATGGCAAGCACGGTTTTTTTTAGACCAACAGGAGGCCTTTGTGAAAGTTGTTATCCTTGGCTGTGGCCGCGTTGGAGCAACTCTGGCGACACAATTGGATCAAGCTGGGCATTCAGTCTCAATTATTGATATTAGCAGCGACGCCTTTCAGCGCCTAAGTTCCAAATTTAGGGGGAATAAGATAGTCGGAAACGGTGCACAGGAAGATGTCCTTCGACAAGCAGGCATTGAGACTGCCGATGCCTTCGCAGCAGTTACCAATGGAGATAATCGCAACATTCTGGCTAGTCAGATAGCCAAAGAAATCTTCCACATTAAAAAAGTTGTTTGTCGTATTTATGATCCCCTCCGGCAACACACCTTTGGCGAACTGGGGCTAGAAGCCATTTGTCCTACAACCATTGTTACAGATCTGCTGTTCGACTCTTTGAGTGGAATCAGATAAAACCAATAACAGGGGTAACTATATGTATATTATCATCGGAGGCGGTGGCGACATAGGCTACTATCTCACCCGCAGCTTACTACAACGGGGCCACGAAGTTCTTCTTCTCGAAAAAGGACAGGAACGCTACCAATCCTTGAGTGATGAACTGGGACAATCCGTCCTAAAAGGTGATGCCTGTGAGGCACGAACAATGGAAGAGGCAGGAGCCCAACGTGCAGATGTTGTAATTGCTGTTACAGGAGAAGATGAAGATAACTTGGTTATTTGCCAGATGGCAAAGAAACGCTTTAAAGTTGGACGCACTATTGCACGCCTAAATAATCCGAAACACGAGGCCCTCTTCCAGAAGTTAGGCATTGATGTTACAGTTAGCCCAACGAAAGCCATTTTGTCATTGATCGAATCCGAGCTTCCCGGTCAACGCTTTGTACAACTCATGACCCTCAAAAAAGCGGGATTGGAAATTCTAGAAATGAGTATTCCTCCGCTTTCTCCAGTCGTAGGTAAAGAACTTAGCCAGATAAATCTACCGCGTCGCTGTAATCTGACACTGATTCTGCGTGATAATGAACCAATCTTCCCCACCGCTACTACTGTGCTCCAGGCCAATGATGATATTTATGCATTAGTCACTCGCGAAGCAGAGGAAGAGCTACGCACTATCTTTGGCACAGCATAGACCCTATTCTTTGCACAAGCGAAAGAGCCTACTAAGCCGTGCCATAGAAAACCTTGCTGGGGACCCGCCCCCCCAAACAGGGCGGGAGGAAAGAAAGGCGCCGCTAGGCGACCTCTTGAATAAACTGCTCTTTTGAGCCTCCATTAAATGTCCCTATGACGGTGAGAGACCCAAGAATAACGTTTGTGCGCAAGTATCTCATCAGCAGTCTCGCCACGAGCAGAATGATAAAGACTGGCCACAATCACCCAGGCAGTTGCTACAAGAGGAGTTGCAATTAGTGCCCCGAACACACCAAACAGTTTTGCCCCAACCAATAAGGCCATAATTGCAGCTACAGGATGCAAACCAACGGCATGTCCGACAATCCGAGGTCCCAGAATATTACTTTCAATTGTCTGAAGGGCTACAAAGCAGAGAGCAATAATCAAGGTGCGAGGAAAAGCATCTGGTAGCAATAATGAGAGTAATAGAGGCATAATTGAGGCCAAGGCAGGCCCAACCATAGGAATGGTCTCAAAGAGAAAAGCCAGCACTCCACAAATCAGGGCATAGCTTCCCAGTCCTGTTGCTAGACAAATGCTACTTGTACAAATCCCAACAACCAATGCCAATGTCAATTGCCCACGTATATAGTTTCCCACGACCCGATTGAGTGCATCCTCGAATAGCAAGACACTTGTTAACCAGCGTCGTGGGACAATGCTTATGAAGCTCTCTCGAATGCGTTTACCATCGAGCGTCAGATAAAAACTAAGGACAATCACCAGTACAATATTGAGCAGAGCATTCGTAATCACAAAAAATGCATTGACAGCGTTAGTAGCCAACGCCCTGGCAAAATCAGTTGCTTGTGCCTGCAACTGGCTAACAGCAGCGTTAATGTTCCCAGGAGGAATACTGCTATGTTTTTGGAGATACTGGATAGTCGAATGAAATGTTTGTGGTAGTGAACTAGCAAAGGTAGTTACGGTATTAGAGAAAATCAACGCTTGTTGGATGAGAGATAGCCCTAACTCATAGGCCAACCAACCAATAAGACCTAATACAACCACATAGGTGATGATTGAAGCTAGCACACGATGAATACCATATTTTACCAGCAGATCAACAATTGGGATAAGTAAAAAGGCTACAGTCATTGATAATAAGAGAATCACAATTGCTTCGACGAATTGACCTAGTACCGACCATAAAGCCCAAAAAATTATTCCAGCACAAATCACACAGATCAAAATATCACGAGTCTGCCGCCAATCCCTTTGATCCATAGCCCCTTCTCCTTTACATTGATGAAGCTCCCCCTCCATATTCCTCTGCCATAGCCAAACTGCATCTCTCTAGTCTATTTTGGCAGGTTTGTGTAAAAAGAACAAGCCTCCGTTCGTTGTCTACATAGTGTATACTTTAATTTCGATCTTTGGATCTGCAAATTCCTGAGATAGAGCTTTTAGAAAGGTGACAGAGAAGGACACTAGATAGTTCTTCTGTTAACAAACCTTGAAGACCACAGGAAAGAGGCACACATTCATATAAATGAAACTTTATTTCTGTTGATGGCGTCATTTTGATTGAGTAGTCCTTAACGGATCTTTTGGCTCAGGGATAGGTAAGCCAATGAAGATACCCCTGTGAGAATTTCTTATCACTCTGATCTCTGCAGTTGATGCAGTTAATACAGTTTCTATTGGAAACAATTTTGAAAGAGGACATTGCCCCATGCAAGTACCAAATGCTGTAACACCAACCCAACTGGCTTTGATCTGCGTATTGTTTAGTTTTCTCTTAGCTTGGATGGTCACTTCTCTCTGGTTAGCTCTACGTCCTGAGGTGAAGCAACAGATCCAGAGAGAAGAAATACGAACTCCTCTGCAACCTCCACAAGTACGCATGGCAGTACCGTCAACGCAACAAATAACAGCCCAAGTCCAACTACACACGTCCTCAATAACATCCGATGCTAGCTGCGAAGTGAGCCTGAAACGTTCGCAATGAACGTAAGGCTCTTGTGCCTCAATTCCACAAGCTACCTTGCACCACATCTATCTCACCAATAGAATGCCTCTTCGCTCCTACACGCTTCTCCCGAACCTGTTTTTTGACAAGTTTCGTAGGCTGCAAGGCTGAACCTTCTGGAACAGCAACAGCTTCTCTCGGCTCGTCATTCTTCATAATTACATTTTCATTAACTAACTCTACAGTAGCATCAAAAATTGAGCTACGTTGAATGCGTACTTCAGGCCACAAACCCAGTAGTGTTTCGATCACAGCATCCTCACAATTTTGCAGTACAGCCTGCTGCCGCTTGATTTCGGCTACTACATCATTGAGCGGTACTGATTGAAGAGTACTCATCCAGTCTCGTAATGATTGCCTGAGCTTCTGCATCCATGTCTGATGGTATAGACCCAGACCAGACACAAAGGCGATAGCTGAGTGCTCACTGCCTTCTTCACTGCTTAATGCACACACTCGTTCAGCCACTTGTTGTATTTCAGAGCGACGATAGCAGTGCAACAGTTCATAACAAGCCAACTCTGGCAGGATACCTTCTTGTTCCACACACTTTCTCACTACCATAAGATCTACACTCGCCAGTCGCTCCGTAAAATCATCGTAATGACTTCTGAGCACCTGCAATACATTGGCTACTGAGAGTTGACCTTGATAGAAGACTATAGGAAAATCATTGGCAATTGTGGTGAAGGATGCTCTTGCTTCGATGGGAATTGCCAGCAGTAGATCTGTGCGTCCCCGCAGCTGTTCTAATTTCTGAACTTTGCGCTCACGATATGCGGGAGTCCAAAAGCCGAGAATTTCAACATAGATGCGTTGCCGATTTCGTGTGAGCGCAAAATCAGGAATAAAGATACCATGATCCAACAGTAATGGCTCCGGCTCACGTTCTAGTTGCCAACCATCCACACCCAGACCAGCAGCGAGCGCTCCAAAGGCTTCAGAAAAACTCTGCTCAATACTACTATCAAAGAGCTGTGAGGGATCGGCCTGAGCAGTACTCTTTTGTTGATCAATCTCCACAATAGAGGGAAGCAATTTCAATAGATCAGGATTTATCACAAAATGATATGTACGCTGTAAAAAATGTACTGTTGCCTTGGCAGACACAATTGCCCGTGGCAAGGCTGATCTTCTTTTTGCATGCCCAAACTCAGCGTTTGTACTCTTTGGTAGCCCATATCCTAGCAATGTACGGCAGAGACGTGCCAGACGCATGCCATATTGCTGTGGAGTACCAGTTACCTCTTGTGGACCATACAATGTCAGCGAGAGTAAGAGACTCTTCTCTCCGTTGGCTAGATGAACTGCGGGCAATGATGATGCTGGTTCGTATGCCAGATCGTAATAGACTCCCAGAAATCGAGAAAGGTAGCAGAGACGTTTGATTACTGCACCAGCCCCACTACTCACAACTGTAACATTCTTCTGGATATTATTGCTTTCTATACGAGCAAAAGCAGCACAATCAATTACGAAGTTTACGCTTGACGCACTACCCAATGCCGCTTCAAAGACCCACTGGTTATATAATGTCGCCACCTCTTGTGGATCTGGAGGTTGGGAAGCTTCACGTGTCAGCAAAGCCTCATTCTCGCTATCGAGGACTAGCAGATATTCCAGATCAGAGGCATTGAGGTGGTATGTTTCAGCAAATACTTGTAGAATCTTTTGACGCTGCTGAGATTCCACAAATCCTTGATAATGCTCATTTACATAGCTATAGAGTGCTAGGCGCAACTTGGATGGAGAAAAATCCAACAATTCTGGACTTCCCGTCATTTCCTGCACAACCTCAGACCACGAGCGCGACTGCCAACTATACCAGTTGCTCAAGGTAGCAATCAGACAATTAGCAAGACGATATTCACCAATACAGGCCTGTGCTTCGTCATGGAAAAACAGGCGCTGTGGCTGACCTAGCATCTGTTCATAGTAGGCAATAAGACGAGCAATCTCACTATGTAGTTCACCTGGACGTAGAAAAGATAATGATACGGCTAATTCACCATCATGCCTGTGTATGGACTTTTTTACGTCTTGTAAACTAAAGCGCATAGACCTCTTCTCCTAATATATTTTCATCTGTACTTATCAATGATTTTTCGTGGGGTTATCATCTTTTTCAATACTATCTATGATAGAATGTACATGAACCAGTTTCGCTAGAAAAGAGTGTTGGTTACTGATACAACCGCAACTAGTAGTATACCAGAAAGGCTATTCCTCCGCACCCTTCTGGAGGAGCCAAATCTCTTTTTACTTCTATCGAAACCTGGCAAAAGAGGTAT